>JAHDBH010000020.1:43668-47629 GCA_020630495.1 Saprospiraceae bacterium | reverse complement strand
GAAGTGCTACCCCGTAATCCTATCCTTAATCTTCTTCAAGAACGGACTCGCAAAGATGAAATCTTGCAAGTATTCATTTTGAGCGTCTAGCACCTCATCTTTACTACCGCTCCAGGCGATATTTCCCATGTGGAGCAGTAGGATATTATCACCGATCTCGAGGACGCTATTCATGTCATGGGTGTTGATGACAGTTGTGATGTTTTGCTCTTTGGTGATATCGTTGATGAGTTCGTCGATGACGATGCTCGTCTTAGGGTCTAGGCCAGAGTTGGGCTCATCACAGAAGAGGTAGTCTGGTTGCAGCACGATACTGCGAGCGATACCCACACGCTTCTGCATACCGCCGCTCGTCTCACTAGGGTAGCGATCATTGACCCCTACCATATCCACGCGTTCTAGACAGTAGTCGACGCGCATCTGCTTTTCTTTCTTGGTCTTATTGGTAAACATGTCGAGAGGAAACCTGATATTTTCCTCCACAGTCATAGAATCAAAGAGCGCCGATCCCTGGAAGAGCATGCCTATCCTCATACGTAGGGCTCTGAGTTCTTTCTTACCCAGATTGCATAGATCTAAATCATCAAACCATACGTGGCCTTCAGTCGGCGGCAGGAGGCCTACGAGGATCTTTAGCAGCACTGTCTTACCAGCACCAGACTTACCGATTACGAGATTGCATTTGCCCTTCTCAAAGACATAATCGATACCCTTGAGCACCTTAGTCTCACCAAAGCTCTTATGTATATGCTCAGCTCTGATCATGCGGTGAGAAGTACGGCGATGAGATAATCGGACAGCAAGATAAAGATATCGCTCAGTACCACGGCTTGCGTGCTAGCTTTCCCTAGTTCTATACTGCCGCCTTTTACATGATAGCCTTGATAGCAAGAGATGGTGGTCAGGATAAAGCTAAAGGTCAGAGCCTTGACCAGCATCATCGTGACATTTTTAGGGTCAAAAAAAGCACGGAGACCCTGTATGTACTCTTCAGAGGAGATATGACCTGTAGGTACAGAGGCGATATAGCCACCACCTATACCTATAAATGCTGCCATGAATACGAGCAGAGGTATCACGATCATCGCGGCGATCAGCTTGGGCATGATGAGAAATGCTGCCGTATTGACTCCCATGATTTCCATGGCATCTATATGTTCTTTTTGGCGCATGCCACCAATCTCCGCAGCCATGTTGGAACCCACCTTTCCCGCTAGTACAAGACAAGTGATTGTAGGAGCCATCTCTATGATCGTGATGTCCCGCACGATATACCCTATGAAGTAGCGCGGGATGGTCTGACCGCTCAGCTGATAAGAAAACTGCACAGCCGTCACCGCACCCATAAAGATGCTGATCAGGGCTACGATCACCAGAGATCCTATACCGATGTCCACCATCTGGCGCATCGTCTCATTCCAGTACATCCGCGTCTTCTCGGGCTTACTCACGGCCTGGCCGAGCATGAGCCAGTATTGACCTAGACTAGTGATGAGATTGGAGATCATGTATGTGATTATGCTCTGGGGGCTTTCGCCCAAATGTGTTTCTAATCAGATATAGGGGTGACGTGGAAGATCCACTTCAGTGAACGGTAGACTATCTGAGATGTTCTACCTCCATTCACTCGCACAAACTTAGGATAAATATGAATGCAGTCATCACGGGAGCCACGAAAGGTATAGGTCGGGCCGTTGCCGAGCAACTGGCCTTGCAGGGCTACGATCTTTATATCTGCAGCCGTCATGATGCTGATCTTCAAGAAACCAAGACGGCCCTGGAGAAGCATAGTATATCGTGCTATACCTGTGTAGCGGATCTTGCTGTACGTGATGATATAGATCGATTTGTGGCAGATGTCAATAGCCAGTGGGATCATCTGGACGTCCTGGTGAATAATGCTGGGGTGTATTTACCTGGCAAGGTCACAGAAGAAGAGGATGGCACACTGGAGAAAATGCTTCATGTAAACCTCCTCAGCGGCTACTACATCACTCGCGGGCTCCTAGCAGCGCTCAAGTCAGCTGATCGCGGATATATATTCAATATGTGCAGTATAGCCAGCATACTATCGCTACCTGGCGGCGGTAGCTATAGCGTGAGCAAATTTGCCCAGCTCGGCTGGACCAAAGTCCTCAGAGATGAGCTCAAGGATACGCGGATTGCCGTGACCGCGATCATGCCTGGAGCTACCTGGAGCGCCAGCTGGGACGGTGTGGACCTGCCAGAGGAAAGGCTAATGCAGCCTACTGATATAGCAGAGTGTATCTCTGCCGCACTACGTATGACACCCTCAGCAGTCATGGAAGAGATCATCGTACGTCCACAGCTGGGAGATCTCTGAGCTATGGACGATCAGCTACCGTGCCGTGGACTAGACATAGCCGACCATAGGAGGACTATGATAGATCCCTTTACTTTGCCATCACATGCATGACATCGAACCATATCACCGCTGGATAGGAGACTATCAGTCCTCGCAAGACGAGCAGTCACCCTTCTATGGCAGGCAGCATAGTGAGTTTAGCTTTCATAATAAGGTGTACAACTATTATATCCATCCTCAGTGGGATGATTTTGGTAGTAGCACGCTCTATGCTAAGGTCATATTTGCTGACTATGAGGAGCGCTTCACCGTCATAGAGCTCATAGGCGAGTGGAATGATTGCCTCTACAATGATATCATGATTCTCAAGCGCAATATCATTGACCCTCAGATAGATGCTGGTATTACCAAATTTGCCATCATCATGGAAAATGTGCTCAACTTCCACAGCTCCGAGGACGACTACTATGCTGAGTGGCACGAAGAAGTAGCAGAGGACGGTGGATACATATGCCTCATCAATAGCCTCGATCATGTGAAAGAAGAAATGCGTCAGATATATATAGATCGCTATGTCTCCATGGGCGAAGACCTTGACGGCTTCACCTGGAGAAAATATAAGCCACGCGCTCTGATGCACGAGCTAGAGTCCAGGCGAGAACGTGCGATGAAATACCTGAATTGATGCACAGAGCAGGCTTCGTAAATATCTTGGGACGACCCAATGTAGGTAAATCCACTTTGCTCAATGCGCTGCTAGGAGAGAGACTCGTCATTGCATCTAGCAAACCACAGACCACGAGGCACCGCATATTTGGTATACACAATGAAGAGGATATGCAGATCGTATTCTCTGATACGCCTGGTATCATCTCAGAGCCAAAATACAATATGCAAGCGATCATGAATCGCTGGGCCTACAGTGTCTTTGATGATAGCGATGTGCTCTTGCTCATGGTAGACATCTACGAGCCTGTAAGTCTAGATGAGCAGTTAAAACTGCGACTATCCAATCTCTCCGTACCCGTACTCCTACTTATCAATAAGATAGATCAGTCCACAGAGGAGGATGTGTCAGAGCTGGTAGCGCAGTGGAGCGATATCTATGACTGGAGCATCATACATCCCGTCTCCGCGCTCCAAGGCGTGGGAATAGAACCGCTGATGGATGTGATCAAAAATCACATTCCCGAGTCACCTCCCTACTTCCCTAAGGATGATATGAGTGATAGACCCGTACGCTTCTTTATCTCAGAGATCATCAGAGAGAAGATCCTGGAGCTCTATAAGCAAGAAATCCCCTACAGCTGTGAAGTGCAAGTAGAACAATATCAAGAAGAACAAAAAGATGGCGAAGCCTTCACTCGCATAGAAGCAATCGTCTACGTCAACCGCCAATCTCAGAAAGCTATCGTCATCGGAAAAGGCGGTGTGGCAATCAAGCGACTAGGGATCGCGGCTCGGGAGAGCATCGAGGAATTTATCGGTCACCAGATATTTCTGCGTCTCTATGTGAAAGTCCGCGAGGGATGGCGCGATGACGAGACAAAGCTGCGACGCTTTGGGTATCAGTAGGAGACGTTCTCTAGCGTAGTGCATTGCTGGCTACACGCCATTCGTATCGAGAGAGTATCA
>JAHDBH010000020.1:39940-43568 GCA_020630495.1 Saprospiraceae bacterium | reverse complement strand
GCCAGCCCTGCCAATAATAGTAGGATGTGATCGGGTATGCCTACATGACTCTGGTAAATTCTCAATACCACTCCGAGGAGAAATGCCGATAGGGCAGCGCCAGCAGCATCTAAGAGTAAGACTTTCTTTGTAAGCGCTATCGGCATGGACAGAGTGGTTTTTCTAGAAATGTACTATTTTAGAAATGATGGCGAGCAGTGGGTATATAATCCCTACATTCAGAAATCTATGCTTTCCTGCAGTTATTTATAAGTTTTACGAGTTCTGCATTTTTAGGAATTTGCAAAAGTTGCGAAGTTTTATTATTTCCTTCAGGGTCCTGATAAGTAAGTACCACAGTCTCTAAACCTTTTGTAATATTTATGGAGTAGATATTTTTTATTCTACTTAGAGAAATAGCTCTTTGTGAATCAGTGGATTCATCAATGACTAATTTGTCTTTTGTAAGTGTGTACGTTTTATTTCTGATTTGGTGCCACTGATACAAGAGTTGCATCGTCATGATGATGAGTAATGCTAGCGCTACGAACCAATATCTTGTGGGATCTTGAATAAGAAAAGATATACCAAAAAGAACCGATATGACGCTGATTAGTACATCGATATTAAATCCTATGGACTGTTCGTCGGAGTCAGGTCGGGCATAACTCACGTATTTTCTGAGGCTGAACTGCGGCGATCCTCGCCATATAATAGATGTCGACTTCATACAATGCTAAGTTACGTATCATATCATTTGCTGTTTTCTATTGCGATGGACCTGTGATAGAACATGTCGTAGGGTGTTAGGAGTGATTTTCAGAAACTTTCCGTGACAAGTCTCGTACGCTAAGCTTATCTAGGGCACTGCAATGGCATTTGGACGAAAGTCCCACGCTACGTCAGCAGATATGATGATTAATAGATCCAGTAGACATATGAATATGTCTGGAAACTACTAGAGTCGCTATCTTATCAGCGTTACATCACCGCGGTAGACGATCTTACGATCATCGATAAAGGTAATCTGGCACGCATAGACATATACGCCCGTGGGTGCGAGCTGAGACTGATGTAATCCATTCCAGCCAAAGGTATTTGTATCATTTTCCTCGGGCGTGACATTAGCAGTTTCGTGGACTTTATTTCCCCAGCGATCATAGATGCGCAGAAAATCAATTGTCTTTACATCACCCTTGGTATACACGCGAAATAGATCATTGATTAAATCGCCATTAGGAGAGAATACATTGGGTATAAATACATCCCGACTATCGTCTACATCTATATAGGAGCTGACGCTGATTTCACAGCCATTGGCATCTATGATATTGACCGTAAAGCGCTCATCTGATATGGGCATGTACAGGATCTGATCACAGTCAGCATTAAGACACATAAAACTATCGCGTAGATCCCACTGTACGCTATCGATGGGTAGCACGTGATTGATGTCTACGAGTAATTCTATATCCAGTCCTAGATCAACCGTGAAAGTATCTTGGATATCCGCTTCTATCTGTGGTGGCTGATTGATGACCAGAGTCGTATCAAAGGAGCACCCAGAATTGTCAAATACAGAGATCTGATACATGCCGGCTAGCAGCTCCACGGTGTCGGTAAGATCTCTGCGCGGGCCATTATTGATGGTATATGTGAATGGGCTGCCGATGCCACCACTCGCGTTGATAATTGAAAATTCTGTCAAGAAACCAAAGCACTCTGGCTCCTCTGGATTGCTCAGAACTGCCGTGATGGGCACGGGAGCCGTAATCTCATAAGTGGTAATGTCTGTGCATCCATTAGCATCTGTGACTTCTATGGTGTAGATGCCTTCGCCAAGCATATTGGCACTGGATTGATTACTCGTGATGCCAGTCCACTCATACGTATAGGGAGCGACTCCTCCTGTAGTACGAGTGGTGATACGACCATTGTCTCCACCTGCGCATCCTAGAGAATTGCTCGCCGTACTATCTATCACGATCATCAGACTATCAGGCTGATTAAGGGTAACGCTGTCTAGACCTGAGCAGCCTAAGGGATCAGTAATCAGTACAAAATATTCGCCTGCTGGTATCCCAGCTAGTACAGGCCCCATCACACCCTGATCGATCCACTCGTAGGTATAAGAGCCATTGCCGCCCCGTGCCGTCACCTCTATCCTTCCATCACTATCGCCAAAGCAAGTGGGTTGTGTGAGATCGGCACCATCAATCTGTATGGGATCTGGGCTGGGTATCAGAATTGAGTCTATGACACCACAGAGAGTGGTATTAGTCACTGTGACGCTCTGGAAACCACCGCAGAGTAGGAGTGCACTGTCTGCCACGGAGCCATTTTCCCAGGTGATGCCATAGCCAGCCATAGTATCTGGACCGCCAGAGATTTCGATATCAGCGCGCCCATCACAGTTGCCGTCAAAGCAGCTCGTGGCTTCTACATTGACAAAGTCTATGACGATAGGATCAGGCTGGTCTAGTGTCAGCGTAGCTATCAAGGGTGGGCAATCACTGTTGTCAGTAATGGTGACCGTGTAGGTCCCCCCAGGTATAGCAGGAAGTACCGGACTGTCCGTGCCATTGGGGTGATCCCAATCAAAGGAAAGTGGTGGTATACCGCCCTCCATGATGAGACTGATGCGTCCATTGTTCTCATCAGCACAGTTGGGCTGCTGGAACAGTGTATCTGCGATTCTAAATATACTTGCAGCAGTAATCTCATAGGATTCTACCGTGGGGCAGTCAGCCGTGTTTTCTATCGTGACGGTGTAGATACCTGCAGTGAGATCTGTAAGTACTTTACCCGAGTCACCATGGGCCCAAGTGATGCTGATGATGTCAGCCTCCTGCGTAGGATCTGTCACTATAGTGATGCTTCCATCATTGTCTGTAGGGCAATCTAGATTGATGATTGTGGTATCTATGATGTCCACGGCCGCCTCGATAGGCAGATAGATATCGAGAGAATCCATGCATCCGTTAGCATCAGTGACGGTCACTGAGTACGTGGTGTCACCTACGAGATTGGACTGGATATTATTAGTTCCTAGTGGTCCCCAGTCGTAGTCATAGGGTGGATTCATCATGTCGATAGGTGTTCCACCACTGGTAGCGACTATGATACGACCGTCTCCGCCAGGATTGCAAGATTCTGGGATGAGGATATTGACAAATGCATTGACAGGAGCTGGCTCATTGACCAGGATAGTGGTATCAAAGAAGCAACCACCACCAGCGGCGTCGGTGACGGTCAGTCGATACACGGCGCGACCGAGGTCGCAGATTTCGCTCGTAGTATCAGTATCCAAGGATGGTGGTGCAGAGGCACCCCAGACGAATGTGTAAGGTAAGTTCTCGGCAGCTCCGATCGTACGGCCTGTGACAAGTAAGCAGCCATCATTTTCACCAGAGCAGCTGATGGGTGTTACTGCCACATCTACGCTGAGACTTTTGGCAGCTCCCACTGTAAATGTGTCCCTCAAGACGCATCCATTGTCATCTCTGATCTCTATGGGATATGAGCCTTCTTCAAGGTTGGTTAAGAATCCTTGTGTGCTCGTCTGGGTAGCTGTGCCTTCAAATCGATAGGCATAGCGATCTCCAGGTATAGGTGTGCCACCTGTGGCGATCACGAGTATGTTGCCGTC
>JAHDBH010000020.1:0-39840 GCA_020630495.1 Saprospiraceae bacterium | reverse complement strand
GCCTGTACGCCGCGAGCATCTGTCAAGATAAGATTGTATGTGCCTGGGGTCAAATTATCCAGCAGTACTTCATCACATACACCAGCAATTATCTCACTGCCATTGATAGCAGGATTATCAGCAAATGTCCAGTCGATCACATAGGGATTGGTCCCGCAGCAGGCTTCCACGTTGATGGAGCCGTCATTGCTGCCTGCTGTGCCAGAGCACACCGATGTGCGGAGTAGCTCATCAGAGCAGACGATGGATGCATAGCACTCCACGAGATTGAGTACTGAAATGGCTTGACCCAGCTCATTGCCGAGTTCTATCATGGTAGGCTCATTCTGGAAGGAGATGAGCGTACTATCCCCTGGTGCACCTATGAGAGTGAAGCAGATACGGTATATGGATTCTCCATCATCGACAGAGGTCGGCGCACCTCCAGGGGCAGTCCACACTACTGTCATGACACCTTCAGAATTGATGATGTTAAAGTTTTCTTCCGTCAGACTGGGAAGATTGTAGTCAGCCGTAGAGTCAAATCTCACCACGGAGGGGTCAAATGCAATGGAGTATTGCATAGAGATGATATTCGTGAAGTTGGCCACAGTCAGGTCTATGCATATCTGATCTCCTCGTTCGCCCTCGCTGCATTCTACGGCGATAGTGACATCCGTAGGCGTCCTAAATGTGATAGGCACGATCGTGCGACAGCCCAGATTATCTATGATGACTACGTCATAGGTCCCATCCACGGGTGCAGTGATGACCATTTCCTCTCCATCGGGCACGCTGACTCGATCAGAGAGTACGGCTATGATACTAGCATCAGCCTGATTGACCACGCTGATCGAGTAGAGGCTGCCATCCCACTCTGGCAGTCCGCCTGAGATGCGCACGCGCTGAGCATTGTATTGTCCGTCATTGGGATATTCTAGGACATCTAGTCTGGTCTCATTGAGCCAGATGACACGGATAGCATCGTCTGTAGTGACAGCAATACAGTCTGCACCATTTTCATAGTTCATACCGTCTCCATCACTATCGAGATGATCGTCCACAGTGATCGCTGCTAGGTAAAATGCCACTGGGTCACCACCATTAAACGCCCGCTGAATGCTTCCGTCATTTCTGATGATGATATCATTATAGTTAGCATCAGGAGCTCTGAGCGTCCAAAGGGCCTCGGCGGGATCTATATCCCGAGGTACGCCATTGATGACTATGGGTGACTGCTGATTGAGGCTAGGATCATTAAGTACAGTTGCGAGATCAGGTCCGCAGAAGGCGTTCCCAGGAGGATTGTCGTATAATGCCAGGTGTACGCCAGGATCAGTGCTGGGATCAGGATCGAGTGATAGATCTTCACCACTTACGGTGACAAGAAGGGTGTCCTGCCAGCAGATGAAGTAGGTATCATCTGGCTGTGAGGACGCGACATCGAGCTGACCTGCATCTCCACACGGCGTAGTGCGTCTCTCAGACGCTTTTCTGGCATCAGGATGGCCCACAGAGCCTATCACTTGGCTATATAGATGTGCGGTGCATAGCATGCTGGCACATAGCATCGCAAGTGCTCGAGTGAGGGGGAATCTATTCATAGAATTATGTACTGTCTACAGCGCTGATATCCAACGTATACCTAGTCGCAGTATATTGCACAAAAGTACGCGAATGCACCCGTAGCTCTGTGACTTACATATGCAAATAATCATACATCGAAGACATCTGCCTACTTTCCTCTGAGGATCGTCCGATGGATCAGATCGCTGCCAAAGGAGTAAGGAAGAAATGCCAAAGAGGGCATTTTCTCCGTGATTATCACATTGGCGACATATCCGCGAGTGATACTACCCACTTCTTCCAGAGAATCCATCGCGTAGGCGCCATTGATCGTCGCGGCATTGACGGCTTCCTCAGGGGTCATTTTCATCTTGATGCAGGCCAGTGCAATGACGAGCGGCATATTTCCAGAGGGCGTAGTTCCAGGATTGTAATCGCTTGCGAGCGTCACCAGAGCATCATGATCGAGTAGGGCTCGTGCTGGAGCATAGTCTAAGCCTAGAAAGAAGGCAGTCGCTGGTAGGAGCGTGCTGGAGATAGGGCTTTCGCCCAAAAGCCTTAGTTCTTCCTCTCCGAGACATTCTAGATGATCCACACTGACGGCCTTGACTTGCACTCCAAGTTGTACGCCACCACTGCGGTATAGCTCATTGGCATGCACTTTTGGGCGTAAGCCCCGAGCTAATCCCGCTTCTAATACTTGCCTACCTTCCTCTACCGTGAAATAGCCCTGCTCGCAGAATACATCGCAGTAGTCTGCCAGTCCCTCATCCGCCACGCGCGGGATCATATCATTGCATAGAAGGTCTATATAGCCCTGTCGGTCGTGCTTGTACTCGGGCGGTATGGCATGGGCACCTAGAAATGTAGACTTGATCACCAGAGGAGATGACTCACGGATACGACGGATGACCCGTAGCATCTTCAGTTCACTCTCTGTGTCCAGTCCGTAGCCGCTCTTGATCTCTAGAGCTCCTGTACCCTGGCGGATGACCTCTTCTACTCGTGGCAGAGATTCGTCATACAGTTGGTCTTCACTCACCTCGCGCAGGCGCTGGGCACTTTGCAATATCCCACCGCCGCGAGCAGCAATCTCCTCGTAGCTCATCCCATGGATGCGATCTACAAATTCTTGTTCTCTACTGCTATGATAGACAATATGGCTATGGCTGTCGCACCATGCGGGTAGGACATGCCTGCCACTGGCATCTATCACTGCGTCTGCTCTGGCAGGGCAAGATTCCATGCTACCATAGTCGACTATACGGTCATCCTCTATGAGTAGCCAGGCATGAGATATGGATGGTAGGCGTGCAAGCTCTTGTCCTCGCAGTGGCGATACGGTGTCACGGACCTGATGCAGCTCTGCTATATCGCGGATGAGAAGGCTAGGCATAGGCTGCGGATCTCCGTCTAGAGATCTGATACGGCCTTGACCGTAGCTCGAGATTTCAGTCCACGTAGTTTCCTCATGGCTCTCTCAGCGTCATCCCGATTATCAAAGTCACCGAGAGTGATGGAGTAGAGACCGTTCTTATTGCTTTCAAAGATGGTAGGTCGCTCCTCGAGCTGTGTCTCGTACTGCTGATAAAGCTTGATAGCGTAGTCATAGGTGGATGTCTGTGCCAGTACAATCTTGTATGTCTGGCCTATGTAGCCAACTTTCTTGAGTTCTTCTTGGTTCCTGCGTAGATCTTCTACAGCGCGCGTCTTATGAGAGTAGCTCATGGATGGATCGCGATAGATCAGATCTTCACTAAAGTTCTCTATGATAGTCTCTATTTCCTCGGCACTCATCATGCGCTCCGTGCGCTGCGCTACCTCACCATCAGGATAGATAAATAGAAGAGTGGGAAGCACGGTGATACCATGCTCTTGCTTGAGCAGGAGTCCATCAAGAGATTCTATATCTACCTTGACGGCTACAGCATTGCGCCCTAGATAGCGAGTCAGCCTGCGATTGCTAAAGGCTTCCTTATCCATCATCTTACAGGCGCCGCACCACTTGGCAGTGAAGTCCACCAGAAGGATCTTGTTATCTTTCTTAGCAATTTTCTGTGCTTTGTCAAAGTCGCTATGAAACTTGACAGTAGTGTGGTCTGGTGAAGCGGCAAGGCCGAGTGAGACCACCGCGATGAGGATAAGGCAGATTCTCATATGGTGTGTTTTACGAACGTGTAACAATCAGGTAATCACACACTTCGATTCAAAAGCCGTACCAACTTCGCTTCCTTATTGTTATCTTAACACAAGGCGCGAGTCGATGACCTGCTCTGAGCTCAAAAAATATGAGATGCTGAGGCATCGCGAACGTATGGTGTAAAAATAGTCAAGTCCATGCTTTTAGTGTCCGACATAGCCGATCTTATGTACATCTTAAGGATCATTAGCGCCTAGTATACAAAGCTGGCTTCTCAGGACTATGTCTGAACTGCTCATGGGAATCTCAGAGGGAATTGTCTACCTTTGAAGCCGCCAACAATTGACGGGTATATGACAAATATTTCTGCAGGTATTACAGCTGTGCATGGCTATCTCCCTGAGCACGTGGTGACGAATCACGATCTAGAGAAGATGGTAGATACCAATGATGAGTGGATCCGTTCGCGCACGGGTATCAGTGAGCGCAGGGTGCTCCAGGGTGAGGGGAAGGGTGCTAGTACCATGGGTGAACAAGCGGTCAAAGGCCTCCTAGAGAAGTCTGGCCTCCAGCCTGATCAGGTAGATCTGCTCATATGCGCTACCGTCACGGGAGACTACGTATTCCCTGATACGGCTAATATCGTGAGACATAAGGTAGGCATTACAAGCGGATGGGGATTTGATGTGAATGCGGCTTGCTCTGGCTTCTTGTACGCGCTCAATATCGGTCGGCAGTTTGTCCAGACGGGTGCCTGCAAGAATGTAATTATACTTGGCGTGGATAAGATGAGCGCTATTGTAGACTATACAGATCGCACTACATGTATCCTCTTTGGAGACGGCGCAGGCGCTGTGCTGCTGCAACCCGTAGAAGATGGTACGGGCATCATAGATAGTGAGCTGCTCAGTGACGGATCTGGTAGCGAATTTCTCTTTCAGAAAGCTGGCGGATCTAAGTATCCTGCCACAGCCGAGACCGTTGCTAATCGTGAGCACTTTGCACAGCAGGACGGTCGTACGGTATTCAAAGCAGCTGTAAGCGGTATGGTGGGTGCTGTACAGACAGTGATGGAGCGCAATGCCATCACCCAAGATAGTCTGGCGTGGCTCGTACCTCATCAAGCCAATTTGCGGATCATCTCGACTGTGGCGTCCATGGCAGATATCTCTATGGACAAAGTCATGGTGACTATAGAAAAGTATGGAAATACCACTGCCGCGACCCTCCCACTATGCCTGTGGCAGTACGAAGACCAGCTTAGGAAAAATGATCAGATCATACTTACGGCATTTGGTGGTGGATATACCTGGGGCGCTACTTATCTCAAGTGGTCCTAGGGCCACAATCGCTATCTTTGCCCCCGCACAAAAGCTAAGCATATGGCATCAACTTCCGAAATAAAGAATGGACTCTGCATTGACTACGATAATGATATCTACAAGGTAGTAGAGTTTCTTCATGTCAAGCCAGGTAAGGGCCCTGCATTTGTCAGGACCAAGATCAAGAGCCTCACCACAGGTAAAGTCCTGGACAATACATGGCCGGCAGGTCACAAGATCTTTCCTGTAAGGATAGAAAGAAGGAAATTTCAGTTTCTCTACAGCGACGAGAGTGGATATCACTTCATGAATGAGGAGACCTACGATCAAGTTACCATCCAAGAAGAGATGATGGATCAGCCCAAGCTCATCAAAGAAGGCGAAAAGGTGGAAATGCTGTACCACTCCGAAAAAGAAATACCCCTGACCATCGAGCTTCCTAAGTATGTCGATCTACGAGTCGAGTATACCGAGCCTGGACTCAAAGGAGATACTGCCACCAATGCTAATAAGCCTGCCCGCTTAGAGACAGGAGCTGAGGTGCGCGTGCCGCTGTTCATCAATGAAGGTGACCTAGTGCGCGTGGAGACCACCAGTGGCTCCTACCACGAGCGAGTCAAAGAATAATCCGATACCAGTCCCCACTTCACCAACCACTCACAAACGAAAGACATGAATCTAAAAGATATACAGTCGCTGATCCGCATGATCACCAAGGCCAATCTGTCTGAATTTAAGATGAAGACTAAGGATGTTGATATCAGTATCCGTACAGATCTCTACCAGAAGTCTGGAGGAGATACTACTGTCATCGCCGCTCCAAGTCAGATGAGTGCTCCTGCTTCCGCACCTGTACCCTCACCATCAGCAGCGGCTAGCGCGAGTAACACACCCGCTAGTGAGCAAGAAGCAGCACCAGTGAGTGATAGCTCAGAGGGCCTCCTAGAGATCAGGAGCCCTATCGTAGGTACATTCTATAGATCCAGCTCTCCTGATAAGCCACCTTACGCTAAGGTAGGAGACTCTATCAGCGAAGGTGATACTGTGTGTATCGTAGAAGCCATGAAACTATTCAATGAGATAGAATCAGAGGTATCAGGAACTGTGGTCAAGGTCATGCTTGAGGACGCCAGTCCCGTAGAGTATGATCAAGTGCTCTTTCTCGTAGATCCTGCGGGATAAGTATTTCTCACCAGACCCTAAGCTCATGTTTAAGAAGATATTGATTGCCAATAGAGGTGAGATCGCTCTGCGTATCATCCGTACGTGTAAGGAAATGGGAATCAGCACCGTAGCTGTCTACAGCACCGCTGATAAAGAAAGCCTCCACGTGAGATTTGCTGATGAGGCTGTATGCATAGGACCACCCAGTTCGGCGCAGTCTTATCTAGACATATCCAAGATCATGGCGGCGGTAGAGATTACCAATGCTGATGCCGTGCATCCTGGCTATGGCTTCCTCGCAGAAAATGCAGACTTTGCGGAGGTATGCGAGAGCTACGGTGTCAAGTTTATCGGCCCGAGCGCATCCATGATCCAGCAGATGGGAGACAAGGTAACGGCCAAGGAAACCATGATCGCTGCCAATGTACCCGTAGTGCCTGGCTCTGATGGTCTAGTAGCTGATGTGAAGAAAGGCCTAGAAATATCCAAAAAAATAGGCTATCCAGTCATCATCAAAGCCACAGCTGGCGGTGGTGGCAAAGGGATGCGGATCGTATGGAAAGCAGAAGACTTCGAAAATCAATGGAACATGGCCCGTCAAGAGGCCAAAGCGTCCTTTGGCAATGATGGCATCTACATCGAGAAATTTGTAGAGGAGCCGCGCCACATAGAGTTCCAGATCGTGGGAGACCAGTACGGTACGGTGGCGCACATGAGCGAGCGGGATTGCAGCTTACAGCGCAGACACCAGAAGCTCCTGGAGGAGAGCCCCAGCCCTTTCATGACAGATGAGCTACGAGAAAAAATGGGCCAAGCAGCCATAGATGCTGGTAAGTCTATTAACTATGAAGGCGTGGGAACCGTAGAGTTTCTCGTAGACAAGCATAGAAACTTTTACTTCATGGAGATGAATACCCGTATCCAGGTAGAACATCCCGTGACAGAGGAGGTCATAGACCATGACCTCATCAAAGAACAGATCAAAATTGCTGCTGGTATCAAGATATCAGGGAAGAATTACTATCCGCAGCTCCACGCCATAGAGGTGCGTATCAATGCTGAGGACTCACTCAATGATTTCCGACCATCGCCAGGTCTGATCAAGTCTTTTCATAGTCCCAAAGGCCATGGAGTGCGAGTGGACACACATGTCTATGCTGGATATGCCGTGCCTCCCTACTATGATAGTATGATCGCTAAGCTCATATGCAAGGCACAGACTCGCAAGGAATGCATCACTAAGATGAAGCGCGCACTCGATGAATTTATCGTAGAGGGCATACATACCACAGTGCCATTTCACAAGGCTATCATGAATGAGGAGAAATTTAATGGCGAAGGTGTTCACACAGGATTTCTCGCAGATTTTGACTTTGATAAGGTCAAGAAATACTTGGATAAATAGCCTGTAGACATTTGGTCGAAAGACCGCACCTGTATCGTACCCACGTGCCATTGATCTCTGGCGTGAGAGCGCTAGGTACGTCTCTGCGAGACAACGATTAAGCGCTTTGCGGTGTTAGCCCAAGATATATGAAGAGTTTTTTCAGATTACTGCGATGGGTGAAGCCCTACAGAGGATGGCTGCTACTGAGCATCATCTCGCAGATACTGATGGCGGCCTTCACAGTATTCAGCATACCATTATTGCAGCCTGTGTTGCACTTGCTTTTCTATGAGGGATACGATCAGATCGAGAAGCCCACAGAGGCGCTGGGTCTAGGAAATCTCAGTACCCACCTCAAGTATCAGTTTGCGGAGTACGTGATGGAGTACCCCCAGAGTCGCGCGCTGCTGATGGTCTGCTGTGCTCTGGTGCTGATGTTTGCCATGAAAAATCTCTTTCGCTATATCGGTCATTACTGCCTCATACCTGTGAGAAATGGTATGGTGCGTGATATCCGCAAAGCCATGTATGAGCGCATGCTCGCTCTGCCTATGAGCTACTACTCTGACGAGCGCAAAGGAGATCTACTATCTCGCATCACCAATGATATACAGCTCGTAGAAAACAGCATGATCTCCGTCATCATGTTCGTCTTCAGAGAGCCATTTATCCTCGTCGGGGCGCTGCTATATATGCTATTTATCAGTCCGCATCTGTGCTTGTTTGTATTTGTATTGATGTTGGTAATTACATTTTTGATAGGAAGTATTTCACGCACGCTGAAGAAGAAATCTCGCCGTGCGCAGAATCAACTCGGAGAGCTCGTCTCCATCACTGATGAGACACTGAGCGGTATGCGTGTGGTCAAAGCCTACGGTGCGGAGGGATTTGTATCTAGACGCTTTGACGAGCTGAATGACGGGTACCGCCAGATTATGACACGGATACTCAGGCGGCGTGATCTAAGTTCGCCATTGACAGAAGTGATGGGTATCTCTGTGGTGGCCTTACTCCTATGGTATGGGGGGCAGATGGTGTTTTCTACGGATCTTGATGCACCCACATTTATGAGCTTCATCATGGCATTTTACTTTGTGATCGAGCCGGCTAAAAATTTCTCCTCAGCCTATTACAACATCCAGAAGGGGATGGGAGGGCTGGATCGTGTAGAAGCTCTCTTAGCACAGGAAATGGAGGAGGATGGCGCTGTCGCGCAAATGCCAACAAGCTCGCCCGGCTCAGCCACCACGCTCCAGCTTCAAGACGTGTGGTTTCGCTATCCATCGAGCGATCTGTGGGTACTGCGAGAAGTGAGCTTCACCATCAATGCAGGTAAGTGTATAGCACTCGTAGGCTCTAGCGGAGCAGGAAAGAGCACCATAGCTGATCTCATACCCAGATTTTACGATGTCACTAGAGGATCTATAAGGATCAATGATCAAGACATCAGCGACTGGAAACTGACAGATCTAAGGAGTCTCATGGGCATCGTGTCCCAGGATCCCATACTCTTTCACGATTCCATCAAGAGAAATATCACACTAGGAGGCAATTACACAGAGGAGCAAATTATACAAGCCGCTCGCGCTGCGAATGCTCACGACTTCATCACGGCCACTGAAGCAGGGTACGAGACGGTCATAGGAGATCGCGGGATGAAACTGAGCGGCGGACAGAGACAGCGACTCAGTATCGCTAGAGCCATACTCAAAAATCCTCCGCTCCTCATCCTCGATGAAGCTACATCTGCTCTAGACTCAGAGTCAGAACACCTAGTACAGGCCGCTCTTGATGCTGTGATGAGCGACCGGACGACTCTGGTCATAGCCCATAGACTATCTACGATCTATAAGGCTGATGAGATCCTGATCCTAGAAGAAGGTCAGGTAATCGAGCGCGGAACACATGAGGAATTACTAGCCATGGACGGCAAATACAGACAATTCGTCGACTTCCAGGCTTTTACAGCAGAGTAAATGATAGGATGTCAAGAAAATTGTCAGTACCTTTAGACGTGGTAAAGAGAGATGTGCCAACCTCGGGAGCTTTGTTTTGTACCGAGTAGACAGTCTTTTATATATTATAGTAATTTTGCATATGAAAAATTTTGTACTCAGCCTGCTTCTGCTAGCCACGGGTGCGCTCAGCGCTCAGATTACCATCACGGAGGCTTCTCTTATAGAGGTGGGTGACACACTGCGTGTGCAAAATGATTTTATCGTGGCTGATGTCATCACTACAGCGCCTGGTCCAGATCAGTCATGGGACTACTCGGGACTCACAAGTGGCCTCATCAGTGAGACTATAGTGCGAGATGCGGAAGATGGCGCATTTATGGAAGAATTTCCCTCAGCTAATCTTCTAGTCAATCTGGCTGATAGCGTCGAAAATTATTTACTCAAGGCTGGATCGCAAGTTGCGGATCTTGGCTTCAGAGGTAGAGTTGATGAAGCGAGTTTTCTCAATGTGACGGCAAGGTACGAGGTCCCATACGTCACTCAGCGAGCGGACGTGCGCTACGAGCAGGAATTTTCGCAATCCACAGAACTTGTAGTGCCAGCAGCCTACGAAGATCTCCCGGATTCTCTTGTGACAGAGATACCAGGCGACATAGTATTTGACTCTATCCGCTTCAGGATATCTATAGATCAGACGAGTACTATAGATGCGTGGGGAACTATCCAGATTCCTGGTGCAGACTACGAAGTGCTACGCGAAAACATTGTAGAGATGCGCGACACTCGTGTAGAAATCAAGTTGGGCATCTTCCCATGGGTAGATGTCTCTTCGCTACTGGATGAATTACTGCCTGGCTTGCTCGGACAGGATACGAGCTATACGCAGCAGTTTCTTGCAGAAGGGATTAAAGAGCCTATTGCGAGGATCATCACGGACGCAGAAGGTAATGCTCTCAGCGTGACTTATAAGTCTGAGGGTATCCTCACCTCTACGGTGAGTGTGGATGGTGGCAAGCCAGATGTATTTGTATATCCTAATCCAGCAATAGATAAAGTCAAGGTGTCTCTAAAAAATCTCAGTGGTCGCTTTACCTTCAGGATATTTGATGTACTTGGCCAAGATGTGTATCGTAGAGAGCACAATTTTGACGCCAGCGATAGTGTCGTGGTAGATATAAGCCATCTACCTCGAGGAAGCTACTACTACAGCGTGCTTACCACAGAGGGCAAGCCTATGAGAACTAAGCGACTTGTCGTCATCAGACCTTAGTGCCTGCCAGAATGCACCGGGCAGTATGGCAATCAGCAGATTGATGGGTCTCTAGTCTCTACTAAAGTGTATATCACAGCATGAATTACTACACTATCTCAGACATGATCTCAGCCGATTCTCGTTAAAAGTCAATCGGGTTCTGATGGCATTTGGTTCCTGAGTCTACTCACCACGATACGAAAAAAAATTCACGAATGCATAAAGTCGTCTACATCTTACTATCCACGGCACTTGTCATATGTTTTTCATGCAATGAAGAAGAACCTAATCCCGAGGAAATATCTCCTATAGTAAAGTCTCAATCGTCCTATGCAGTCGCAGTGGATGAGGATATTGTCTATGCTGAGGGCTTGGGATATAATGGTGCGAATACTTCCCCGACACCTGTCTCCTTAGTAATGGATGTATACTACCCTGAGAATGACGCTCAGTCTAGACCAGTCATCATGTTTATTCATGGTGGTGGTTTTCAAGGTGGCACGAAGACAAAGCCAGAAATTGTGAACATGGCAAATTACTTTGCTTCCAGGGGTTGGGTGTTTGCATCCATAGATTATAGGACTACGGAAGAAATGGGTGTGATAGCAGGTATGTCTCGCGAGGACGTGCTCGGGTACTACAAGGGTTTTGCACCAGATGAGTGGATAGACTATTCTTTACAATTTGCTATGTCGCCTGCGGATGTGCAGACGAGTATCGCTATATATACCGCCCAGAGGGATGCTAAGGCAGCCATGCGATGGCTCGCTGCTCACGCCACATCCTACAGCATTGATACGGACTATATTACTGTAGGTGGGGCTTCGGCCGGAGCTATCTCGGCGATCGCCCTGGGAATATCCGATGAAGATCATTTCAGAGACGAAGTGACAATCGCAGATGATCCCACTTTATCTTCTACCCGTCTAGCGGAGTCCTATGATGTAAAAAGCATGGTCTATTACTGGGGTGCGGATATAAAAATAGAGTTGTACGAAGCGATCTATGGTGTCAATCTCTATGACCGCGATGATCCAGAACTTTTCATGGCCCATGGCACTGATGATATCAATCCTTCCACGCCTTATTCAGAAGCCACTGATCTGAAGGAAATCTACGATTCACTAGGAATATATAGTGAGCTCGTACCACTAGTCGGTGCTGGTCATGGTGCCTGGAATACTGAGGTAAATGGGCTAAGTCTCAATGATATGACCTACAGCTTTATCGTCGATAGACAGATGCTTGAGGTGAGATAGTCGACGAGAGGCCTGCGTGCGAGACTTGAGAGGTAGGCGGACCGTGGGCATAATCCCCAGTTGTAGCTGTCAGCCTTAGCGAGCAATCTTAGGAGGCAGCCATATGTACTTAAGCGGGTCAGGGCAGTTAGCACTCATACCAGCTACATGATTTTCTGAGCATACACCGGGGTAGTCATGGGCAGCGCCATGGAGGTCTTTTATGATCTGCAAGTGAAGATGTGGCGGATAATCGCCATTCACCTCAGGGCTTCCCAGCCGAGCGATCTTTTGTCCCATGCGTATCTTATCTCCAAGCTTATATCTGCCGACCTCGTCCAGATGACCATAGAGAGCGAAGAATATGCCTCGCTCATGGCACTCATGCTTCATGATTATCGTGGGGCCGTAGTTTCCTCGTCCAGCGTTGACTGCTTGGCCGTAGATATATCCATCCGCAATAGCGTGGACAGTGGTACCATCATTGATCCATATGTCTAGGCCGAGATGTACATTTCGGCGAAAGCCGCCATCCGAAAAAATATCGCTGCGATCATAAATAGATCTCTGCTCCAAGTATCCACCATAGAGCACGGGACGACCCGCTGTGAGTCTTTGGTGGTCAAGATACTCCTGCACTTGATGACGATCAGATGTGTCGACATCAGAGAGATCTGTACATGACTTGCTCATGTCGACGAGGGCGTACGTATCCCAATCATACATGGGATCTATAGGCGCGGTAAACATGCTTCTAGGTGATAGGGACTACTGGACTAGTTCACTCTGAAGACAAGAGTGCGGGATACCCCAGGCCTCTACTAGCGCTAGGGATGAACCCTTCAAGCTCTGTATGCGCTGACGCAATATGCGCCTTACGGCTTTGGTTTTGCTACCTTCCATATATCCATGCTCTAGGTAGTAGTCCTTGTGACGGGAGATCATATCGAGAGCATAGATCTCTGCACAGTGTCTCAGTGTAGGCTGGATCTCCATGGGGCAGGTCTCTAGGGCTTTGTGATAAGCCTTTAAGATGACCCTATCTACATACGCGTGTGCTAGTGCTATCATGTGATTTTGACAGCGTAGGAAAGCATCAGTAGAGCTGAGCTTTTGCTTGATGTAGCGTCGCATCCTGAGTGCTACTGTGTGCAGGAGGTGCTTCTCTCGGAAGCGCAGAGCTTCTCTATGGAATACAGGATCTAGTAGGTGCGCGGCATCCGTCTTGCGCACATTCAGAAGATTCTTTTCTGTGATGCTGGTATTGGCTTGTTGCATCAGTCTACGGAAGACGGCTCTAAAGCCTTCGTCATGAAACTCTCGGGAGAAATCGCTCAGTAGGCCTTTGGCTACGAGCTGGATCAGCACAGTATTGTCTCCTTCAAATGTGGTGAAGATATCGCTATCGGCTTTGAGCTGTGAGATGCCATTTTCCCAGATATATCCCGCTCCTCCACATGCTTCGCGGCACTCCTGTATCGTAGAAGTGGCAAACCATGTGGCTCGAGCCTTGAGTCCAGCAGCTAGTGATTCAATTTTTTTATTCTTCTCTGCATCATCCATGTATCGTGCGCTGAGATCAGTGAGGGCAAATCCGATTCCATAGGCCTCTGCAATTCTAGGTATGAGACGCATCTGATGGCTAGGGTAGTCAATCAGAAGTGTCTCTGGCTCATCATCGGATGGCCCAAATTGCCGTCGCTTATGAGCATAAGCAGTGGCAATGTGAAGAGCATTTTTGGCCATGGCTAAGCCTGCTGAGGCTACGCATATACGCCCACCGACGAGGGTTCCTAGCATGACAAAGAACCTTTTATTGGGATTTTCTATATCGCTGTGATAGGTACCATCATCTGAGACTCTGCCAAATCTGCTCAGTAGCTGATCGCGCGGCACAGCGACCTGATCAAAGTAGAGACGACCATTGTCTACACCATTGAGCCCCATCTTATATCCGCAGTCCTCGCGCTGGATCCCTGGTAGATCATTTCCGTCTGCATCCACGAGATCCACATACAGGGCGTGCACGCCATGCGACTCTCCAGCTACTATGAGCTGGGCAAATACCACAGCTGCCTCTCCATGTAGGGCATTGCCGATGTACTCCTTTCCTGCTTGACGACGCGGAGTGTGAATGATAAAAGAGTCACTCTCTTTATCATAAGTCGCTGTAGTTTCCAATCCTCTGACATTGCTCCCGTGACCCGTTTCGGTCATGGCAAAGCAGCCCTTGAGCGCGAGAGTACCAGCGCGATGGAGATACTTCTCGTGCTGCTCGCGTGTGCCGAGATTGAGTATGCTCAAGGCAAACAGACCAAACTGTACTCCAAACTTGATCGTGAGACTACCATCGTAGTGGGCCAGCAACTCAAATACGGACGCGTAGTCCGTCATATTATCCTGTCCACCTACGTACTCAGGTAATGCCAGTAGACCGTAGCCTTGATCGGCGAGTACTTGGCACTTCTCTAGCGCCCAGTCGCGGTATTCTTTTTTGGTAGCACGATACTCTGTAGAGAAACTAGGATCCGAGAGCAAGGCTCTGAGTCGATCACGCATCACTTTACCGTCACCTTCTAGAAACTCATGCAAAGCTTTGGTGTCTATCTGTGAGGCAGGATCACGCTGATAGTGTTCACGATCCGTACGGAATCGATTGAGAATCAGGGCGCTACTATCATCGTGCTCCACGCCTAGAATTTTCTCCATTTCGAGAAGGCTTGATCGCGTGGCCTCGCTCATCCACTTCTGCTTATTGCTTCCATCACTGATCTTGGTTGCTATTTCCCAGCCCAGCTGAGCGAGTCCGTGTCTATCTGACTCAGGCAACTGAGCACCATGGCGCGTAATCTCACGAATCCACTGAGCAAATATGGCTTTGCTAGGACTGCGAGAAGGGTCTGTCCAGCTGATGAGATAGGCGCGGTCGTCATCCGTCAGAAAATCGTACTGATGGATCTTGCTATGGATCATGGACATCTCTGTAGGACTCAGGATACCGTCAGACCACGCGACATAGAACATAGGGAGTAAGCTGAGGATTCCGGGGCTCAAGGAAGCTTGCGTACTGGGCATGGTATCGAATATTTTATGTGAGTGATGCAGTAGAGTCAATTCAAAGCGCGAAGTATGAGATCCGCTTACTGAGATAACGCATGGATGATGTAGATAGTTATCTACATGATGATGGCCTTACCAATGCGCCGCCCGTGACGTCGAGGAGGATGACGTACTTTTAAGGTTCTTACTTACACGAAATACACTATGAATCTAGAAGGAAAAAATATCATCGTCACTGGCGGAAGCCGGGGCATAGGAGAATCACTGGTGCGACATCTCGCAGCTGCTGGAGCTAAAGTAGCCTTTACTTACAGAAGCAGTGCTGAACAAGCGCAGTCCATAGAGAAGGATCTTACTTCAGAGGGCTTTTGGGCGAAAGCCTACCAGTCTGATGCCTCTGACTTCAGCGCCACCGAAGAACTCGTAAAGCAGGTACTCGAAGATCTGGGCGCGATTGACGTCCTGGTAAATAATGCTGGAATCACTAAGGACAATTTGATGCTACGTATGGGCGAAGATCAGTGGGATCAGGTCATAGAAACCAATCTCAAGTCCGTATTTGCCATGACGAAGCAGGTCATCAAGCCCATGATGAAAAATCGGAAAGGCAGTATCATCAATATGAGTAGTGTCGTCGGAGTATTTGGCAATGCTGGTCAAGCAAACTATGCCGCGAGCAAGGCAGGTATCATAGGCTTCACTAAGTCTATCGCTAAGGAACTGGGATCTAGAAATATAAGGTGCAATGCTATCGCGCCAGGCTTCATAGAGACGGATATGACGGATGCCATGACAGATGCTGCCAAGGATGCCATCACGGGAAGTATCCCCATGAAGCGGCTAGGCAAACCAGAAGATGTAGCGCAGCTTGTTGCCTTCTTATCTAGTGATGCGAGCAGCTACATCTCAGGACAGACCATCAGCATCTGCGGCGCGCTCAACTGCTAGGTATGCGAGCTGTACTCCTTCTATGTGTGGCGATGAGCGTAATGTGCTCATGTAAAAAAAAGAAACTGACGGCTCCTGCTGAGCGCTGGCTGAGTACCTATGTGGTAGATACAGTCACGCCATCATCCTTTGATCTGCGACTGAGCAAAAGCGCTATGAGCTACGCACCGGACCCCGACCATCCTGATCACACGCCTATAAGGAAAATCAGGATGAATTTTCACTACTTCTACGACGCAGAGGGTAAGTATAATTACCCAGAGGCGGAGCTTGCAGAAGCCAACTACTACCTCAGGAAATTCACGACAGACAAGCTGAAGAAAAACGAAAAGATGAATCTGCCACTGGACAATGAGACGCCCGTGGTGAGGATTCCATATACCTACCAGCTCTGGTCATCTCAAGGATATGAAAAAGAAGGCGGTATATATCGGCATCTCGATGACGACCTATATTACTATGTATCAAGAGGTAAGTATAAAAATAACTACTCCTCCAAAGTCATAAAAAAGTATGCCATAGGCATGGATAGCATCCTCAATGTATTCATCCAGCCACATCATCCTGATAGCATGGCTTCACCTAAGTATCCTGGTGATCAGGTAGGTATAGCGATGGGAACGGCGCTCAAAGTTGCAGGTCTGTACGAATCAGGAGACCCACTGTGGAAATTTACAGGACTATTCAATCATGAAGTAGGTCACGTACTTGGGCTATCGCATACATGGAGATCAAGTGATGGCTGTGATGATACGCCCAAACACAGAAACTGCTGGAACTTCACTAAGAGTGGACCATGTGCTACCGAAGTGAGTAATAATATGATGGACTACAATGCCAGCCAATCAGCTCTGACACCCTGTCAAGTGGGAAAAATCCTGCGCAACTTCAGTAAGATAGGAGGTAAACAGAGAGCTCTGCTGGTGCCAGACTGGTGCGATCGGGACACTGCGCAGACCATCACCATTACCGAGGATACGGAGTGGAGAGGTGCAAAAGATCTCAATGGTGATCTGATCATATCCGCTGGTGCGACGCTTCATCTACTGGCTCGATTGAGTATTCCTAGAGATGGAGTCATCATCATAGAAGATGGCGGAAGACTGATTCTCGATCATGCTCACTTGCACAATTCCTGCGGTGATCTCTGGCAAGGCATCAAGATCATGGGTGAACAAGATGCCGCTCTGCAGGTATTGCCTGAGACATCTATCATTAATACTGTACATCCAGTGATCCCTGCTGACGTACAAAAATCTTAGGAATTATGAAAAAAATCATCTGCTTCCTCACTTTCACTCTATTACTCAGTAGCTATGCTACCTCGCAGTCTCTGGTGACTAAGACGCTGATGCACGATGATCTGGAGAGGGAATATCAAGTGTATCTGCCAGCTTCCTATGACAGTAGCATGGAGGTGCCGCTGGTACTCAATTTTCACGGTCTGGGCAGTAATGCGACGGAGCAACAACTGTACAGTGCACTCAATCAGGTGGCGGATACGGCGGGATTTATCCTAGTAGCTCCTCAAGGCACAGAATATCTCGGACGTACACACTGGAATGTAGGTGGATTCACTGTAGGTAGTACTGTAGACGATGTCGGATTTGTAGATGCTATGCTTGACTCTCTGCTACTGGACTATGCTATTGACTCTGATCGAGTATATAGCACGGGTATGAGCAATGGTGGATACATGAGCTATCTGCTGGCGTGTCAACTGAGCGATAGGATCACGGCTATAGCCAGTGTTACAGGCAGTATGACCCCTCCTATGCTTACCGACTGCGATCCACAGCACTCTACACCAGTCATGCAGATCCACGGTACGGCTGATCCTACAGTGCCGTACAGCGGAGCGGTATTCTCAGAGAGTATCCCCGATGTGATGTCTTACTGGAGCAGCTACAATGGCTGTGACTCTGTAGAGATGATGGAGATACCTGATATCAATGAAGCAGATGGATCCACGGTGGATAGATTTTCTTATACGCCCTGTGACGCAGATGTAGAAAATGTACTCTATAGAGTCAATGAGGGCCGTCATACCTGGCCAGGTAGCCCGCTTAATTTCCCAGGGACTAATTATGACATAGTCGCCTCGGTGGAGATTTGGAATTTTTTCCGGCAATACGATTTAGAGACCTTGCAGATGACATCTAGTACGCAAGATATACCGGCACCTCGTACATTGCCCGCCGTGATGTCCAGAGATTATGTGAACATATCTGGATCGGCCGTTCATTTGCCGACGGTAATCGCTATCTCAGGTGCTCGTCTAGACGCGCCAGCTCACTACAGCTCTGATGGCGTCTGGACTGTAGACATCAGTCGTCTTCCAGCTGGTACATATATTGTGATTTCGGGATCTGCCAGGATGAGGGTGCTCAAGTATTGATATACTTACTATTAGCTCAGATATACGGATGATCGACAAAGATTAGATGGCCCTCTCGATGAGATCGGTTATCTTTCAGCCTGACATGTCTAGTCGGTTGCACACTCTCGTACTATTGGTGCTGACCTCACTATGCGCCTTCCTGCCCAGTCTATGGTCTCAGGAGATGCCTGAGCTTGTGAGTTTTGGTGCTGGTGATTATGGTGCGGCCGCACAAAATTGGGATTTCGTAGAAGGCTGTGATGGAAATCTCTATGTGGCTAATAGCGAGGGCGTGCTGGTCTATAATGGTTTTATGTGGAGCTTGATTCCTCTTCCCACCTCTGATCGAGCGCGCTCCGTATATCTCACGAGCAACTGTGAGGTCGTAGTAGGTGGATTTGAGACCATAGGATATATCAAGTCTGCCGATGATCATCAGCTGATTTACCAAGCGCTCGCTCATGGCCTAGAAGGCTCTAGACAAGAAATCTGGAATATCGTAGGTCACGAAGAGGTGCTCTATTACCAGTCGTTTTCTCGACTGTATAGATATGATGGTCAGCAGATAGATCCTATAGATCTGCCCAGTAACATCATGCTCGGAGCCATGTCAGGCGAGTCACTCATACTACCTACGATAGACAGTGGTGTCTACGAGTACGAGCGTCTATCGATGAGCAAGATCATCCCCGCTTCTGCTCTTCCCTCTGACTCCAAGGTGTCTGCCATAGCTCCAGCTGCCACTGACGGCTCGCTCTATATAGCCCTAGAGCAGGATGGTATCTATCTCTACGCAGACGATATGACGATTACTGGTCCTATTCCAGGACAATGGAACGACTCACAGATCAATCGGATGATACGACTCAGCGACGGTGGATATGCTGTAGGGACTATATCAGATGGGGTGTACTTGACGGATGCAGACCTCCAGGTAGTCCATCATATTACAAGACGTCAAGGCTTGACAGATAATACAGTCTTAGCTCTGTATCAAGATCGCCACGGCGACCTCTGGATAGGATCTGATAGGGGTATCAATGTACTGCGGCTCAGCAGGTCCCAGCGCTACTACTATGATCTAGAAGGCTTACTCGGTACCATATACAGTGCGTCTGAGCACGACGGAGTCAACTATCTAGGAACTAATCAAGGCGCCTTTGTTAATGCAAGCGGGGGTGATCATACATTGATTCCTGGTACAGAAGGCCAGGTGTGGAGCTTTGAGCGTCATGGCCAGAATTTTCTTGCAGCGCACAATCGTGGCATATGGAAGCTTCCTAAAGATGATTCGCAGAGCGGCCACGCGGAGCTCATATTCGCCACTACGGGCGTCTGGCAGTTGGACTCATTGACCAGTGATCACATTCTCGTGGCGAGCTATACGGGACTCTACGTGATCCATGCTCTGACTGGTGAGGTGATCTCTAGCCTGGTCTACGATGGGCAGGCTATTATCATGGAAGCATTTGTCCGAAAGGACGCTAAACTTCTAGGATACCATCGCGACTATGGTGCGCACCAGGTGATCCTGTCCGATGACTATACGGAGATAAAGCAATATAGTCAGCAAATTGCCGCTGAAGGAGATCCCGAGGGTATAAATCAAGCACTTGATCATGCCGATCTGAGACTGGAGCTACCGAGTGCTACCTATGTGTGGGCCACAGATAAGATACATAAGATTACACTCTCAAGTCAGCACGGCGGTAGAGGCATACAGAAATCAGAGCACCACTATCTATTTCCACTAGACGGCGGCTACATGATCCAAGATGAGCGATCAACTGAGGACACTACATGTCTCGATCGTATCTCGATCGATAAACTCATGGTACGCGACAGTACGATCAGCTATGACTCTGAGATCATCGAGCTACCCGCCTCTGACCCGCGGCTGATCGTGCGACTGCGCTCTGAGAGCTTTCTCGATGACTGCGTGACCGAGTACAAGCTCTCCAGCTGGGCTGACCTCTGGAGGCCTATGCCAATGGATGGCCAGATGATTCTTAATCAGATGAGAGCTGGTAGCCACGTGCTGCTACTCCGAGATAGAGAGGGTAGGGAGAGGCATCTAATGGAGCTGGAGGTAAATCCGCGATGGTATGCTTCTGGCTGGGCGGTGATAGGATATACGCTCATCGGAGTCGTGCTACTATGGCTAGTATCTCGTCTATACAGCTACCGTCTGAGTCGTGAAAAGAGGAGGCTCTACATAGAATCTCAAAGGGCCATCAAGGAAGAAAAACTCAAGGGAAAAAACAAGCAACTACGTCAGGAACTGCGACAAAAAAGAAAAATGCTCGCCAATAGCGCTCTTATCCTCGCTCAGAGAAACGAGATGCTCACAAAGCTCAAGACGACCATAAGTAAGGCCGTCCGAAATGGTGACGATGTCCCCGAGCTCAAACAAAAGCTCGTATCTCGCATAGACAAGCACCTGAGAAGTGAATCGCACTGGGAGATCTTTGAAAAGAACTTTGCCGAGATCCATGAGGACTTTCTTGATACTCTCAAGGCCAGATATCCCACTATCACGTCAGGCGAGCTCAGACTAGCCGCCTACATACGGATGAATCTGTCCTCCAAGGAGATCGCACCCTTGCTCAATATCAGTGTGAGATCTGTAGAGAATAAGCGGCATAGACTGAGAAAGAAGATGGGGCTTTCGCCCAAAATCAGCCTCTCTGACCACATCATGCGGAGTTGATACAAAGTCGATGTCAATTCACAAATATCCTCAATCATATAAGAGATAAATTTCATATGATGAGGTTTGCGTGAGGTCTTTAAGCTAGAGAATACGGCGATTGCAGGACTTTGGCGGGTATATTTGTCGAGTTCACTAGTTGATTCTACACGCTTCAAATATTCTCCATGAGATTAAGAATTACTCCTCTGATATTCTCACTGTGCTTGATGAGCGCGACCATCCTGTCAGCGCAGTCGCGCACTTACACTGGTATGGTGACAGATGCTGATAACGGAGAACCTCTCATCGGTGTCAACGTCACGCTAGTCGGACCAGAGACTGGTGACTTTACAGGAATAGATGGCGGCTTCACCATCACCGCCAATCCAGGAGATAGTATCGCGATCACTTATATAGGCTATAAGAATAAGGGAATGCGCCTCACAGACGATACAGACCTAAAGATCGTCCTGGAGCTTGATTCAAGACAGATTGATGAAGTGGTAGTGATAGGATATGGCACGATCAAGAAGAGTGACCTCACTGGATCCGTCTCTTCCGTAAAGTCAGCAGATATCACCAAAGTCCCCACGACTAATCCTATCAATGCCCTACAGGGTAAAGTAGCTGGACTACAAATCCTCAACACTTCTGGTGAACCGGGATCCAACCCCGTGGTGCGCCTTAGAGGTGTCACTACGCTCAACAATAACAGCCCTATCGCTGTCATCGATGGAGTCATCACAGATATCGGTGCCATAGCTCTGCTCAATGCGAACGATATAGAGTCCATGGAAGTCCTCAAAGATGCCAGCGCCTCTGCTATCTATGGATCTAGAGGCGCGAGTGGAGTCGTGGTAGTCACTACCAAAAGAGGTATTGCAGGTGCACCTCGAATCAACCTGTCTGTAGAGCGCTCCGTAGAGAGCATAGCTAATACGATTGACGTGATGACGGGTCGCGAGTTCGCGACATATATCAACGCAGTCAATCCTGGTACATATAATAATCTCGATGTACTGCCAGACACCGACTGGCAGAGCCTGATCTTTCAAGATAATGCTGCAATTACTAATGCTAATGCATCCGTCAGTGGCGGTAGCGATAGAGCTCGCTACTACTTTGGTCTGGGATACTTTGGTCAAGAGGGTATCCTACCCAAGTCTGGCATCGATAGATTGACAGCTAAGCTCAACACGTCCTTTGATATCAGCAATAGCATCACGGTAGGGCTAGACATGGCGGCACTCTACACGGATAAAGAAAATGCGCCAGGGGTCATCCAGACAGCCCTGCGAGCATGGCCTATAGACAAGCCATTCCAAGAAGATGGAGTCACATATGCAGAGGTCAATGGGGGAAACCCGGTTGCGGCCATAGAATTTAGCAATAGTTTCTCCAAGCGCCTGAGTAGCTTGGGTAATCTCTATGTTGATGTAGAATTCCTCAAGAATTTTCGCTTTCGCAGCAGTCTACAATTTGATCTAGGTTACTCGCGCAATCGCAACTTCTCCCCTGAGTTCTTCGTATCCCCTCTCCAGCAGAACGAGGTCAATAGTCTGAGTTATAATACGGGTCACGCGAGCACGCTCATCTACGAAAACACACTTACTTATAATATCCAGAAAGGCGACCACTCCGTCAGCGCTCTAGTGGGATATACGGCTCAAGATAGTCGCAATGAATTTATCAACGGATTTACGGAAGGTCTGATCAGAGAGGATCCACTCTTCTGGTATCTCAATGCTGGTCAGGATGATCTAGACCGTGTGAGCAACTCATTTGGTAGATCTACCCTCGTATCCTATCTGGGAAGAGTCAATTACAGCTACGCTGGAAAGTATCTTTTTACGGCTTCGATGAGACGTGACGGCTCCTCGAAGTTTGGAGTAAATAATCGATTTGGAAACTTCCCGAGCTTCGCGGTGGGATGGAATATGTACAATGAGCCTTTCTTCCCGCAGAGCGGAATCCTTAATCGTGTGAAGCTGCGCGCCAGCTGGGGAATTATAGGAAATGAGCGCATACCAGGTGATGCCCAGTATGCACTGATCAGTTCAGGCACCTCTGCGGTATTTGGCGAGGGGGAGACCATCCAGCCTGGAGCAACCTTTAATGGTGGAGGAAATCCTAATTTGCGCTGGGAAGAAACTACTCAGAGTAATATAGGAATTGATCTGGGATTTTTTGAGGATCGCCTGACCGCCGAGCTAGACTACTATATCAAGCAGACAGATGATATCTTGGTGCCGCTAGAGCCCATAGGTTACACAGGTATAGGTGCATTTAGGAGCATATTTTTTAATGCTGCGAGTGTCGAGAATAAGGGATTTGAGTGGAACATAAATTATCGCAATCGAGCAGGAGATTTTACCTATGAGATAGGCATCGTGGGATCCACAGTGAGTAATACTGTGACCAATATAGGACAGGACATCGGAGCAGATTCGCTCCTCATAGGTGGTGATCTGGGCAATGGTCAGCGGGTAGCCCGTACGGCGGTGGGTCTGCCTATAGGGTACTTCTATGGATTTGAGGTAGAGGGAGTCTTCCAGACAGATGCGGAGGTAGAAAGTAGCCCTAGTTTATTTGGTCAGCGTGCTGGCGACTTGCGCTACAGAGATATCAATGGCGACGGAGACATCACCTCGGCTGATCGGACAATCATCGGTAGTTCTATTCCCGATCTCATCTACGGATTTAATGTGGCGATAGGATATAAAATCGTCAATCTATCGCTTGACTTTCAGGGACAGAGAGGCAGTGAGATATATAATGGTAAGCAAGCCATCAGATTTGCTACTCTCAACTTTGAGGATAAGTTTAATGATTACTGGACGGGCGAAGGATCTACTAATGAAGATCCCCGAGCAAGTCTAGGAGGTATTAATTATCAACCATCATCTTACTTCGTAGAAGATGGATCATTCTTCAGGCTACGTACAGCCACGATCAGTATATCCGCGCCAGATGGATTTGCCAATCGTATAGGTATGGAAAGTGCCAATCTATACGTACGTGGCACTAATCTATTTACGAGTACAAATTTTACAGGATACAGTCCAGAGATAGGAGCGGCAAGCGCTATTGACGGAGCCATAGACAGGGGAGTTTACCCTATTACGCGCATCCTTACCCTGGGACTTACCACCACTTTTTAATTTGAGATCATGAATACTACTAGACTATATAAAATCGGAAGTGCCGCTCTCATCTGTGTGATGATGAGCAGCGTAGGGTGTAGTGATGATTTTCTCACACAGCCACCTCGAGCTTCACTGACTGTCGGTTCTTTTCCATCCACGGAGCAGGATGCAGTCCTAGCCACTAATGCGATCTATAATATTACTCGCACATGGCAGATAGCCACGGGCGGCTTCCCACTCCTCGATATGATGGCGGATGATGCGGTCAAGGGAAGTAATCCCACAGACGGTATTGCTATCAGTGTCTATGACAAGTTTGAGCATACCGCGTCAGAGGGTAGCACCGAGCGCTGGTACAAAACCCTGTACGAAGCAGTCAGAAGAACTAATCTTGTGATCAATGAGGTGCCAAGCATAGAGATGGACGCTGCGCTCCAAGATCGATTGATCGGTGAAGCGCGGTATCTGAGAGCGTACTTCTATGCGGACCTCGTGAGGGGATTTGGCGCGGTGCCGATGGTGACTGTCACCGAGCCATCTCTAGATCTCGGCCGTACCGAGGTAGATGTGATACTCAATGAAATCATATATCCCGACCTGGAATTTGCTATCAGCATCTTACCAGAGCGATCTGAATATCCAGCCGAGGAACTTGGTCGTGCCACGCGTGGCGCAGCACTCTCGCTTCTTGCGCGTGTGAAACTGTACTATGGCGAATATGAAGACGTCCGTGATCTCACGGATCAGGTGATTTCCTCTGGAGAGTATGACCTCGTGGATGACTACGCTGAGGTATTTATTTCTACTAATGAGCACAACGAGGAATCCATCTTTGAGATATCGGCTCTGCCAGATAACTTCGCTAATGGCGGCAATCAATACGGCAATACGCAGGGAGTACGAGGCACTCCCAACAAAGGCTGGGGATTCTGTCGACCAGCCTACGTGTGGATAGATGAAATGCAGGATAATGTAGATCCGCGACTGGATCCGACAGTACTATTTTTAAATGAGGTAATTGATGGCATCACCATACGCGGTGACGGATCTACTCCAGATACCACAAGAGAAAATGGTGCCATAGTCGAGATAGAATGCTATAATCAGAAGGTATGGTTTCCTGGGACGGATTCCAGAGAGTCATTTGGTCATAATAGACGTATCATCAGATATGCTGATGTGCTGCTGATGCACGCCGAAGCTCTCAATGAACTGGGCCAATCTGCAGCGGCACTTCCCTATGTGAACCAGATACGAGAAAGAGCCCGAGGAGGCGACAGCAATACATTGCCAGATATCACCACCACAGATCAGGCAGACCTGCGTGCGGCGATAGCGGAAGAAAGATATTATGAGCTAGCACTTGAGGGATTGCGCTACTGGGATCTAGTGCGTACAGATCGTGCTGAGGAGGTGCTGGGACCGCTCGGATTTATCCGAGGAAAGCACGAGCTCTTTCCTATCCCTCAGAGTGAGATAGATATTTCTGAAGGAAGAATCGATCAAAATCCTGGATACTAAGAATTACTTACGACTCTCATTTTCTTTGACTTAAATATTTCGACATGAAAAACACAAAGATTTTATTACTCGCCGCGGTATGCGGTTTATTCTTGACCGTAGCTTGCGACGATGATCCACCAGCGCCTAATGACGCTATGATCAGCAGCATTACTGCCTCTGGTACAAGCTTTGAGGATGGGTCGACCGTCACTGCTGATCTCAATGGAGCAGCAAGTGCAGAGGACGTTGCCCTTAACTCTGTCATCACTATCGTCCTAGATAAAGAGATCGATCCAGCGACAGCATCAGCTAGCAATATCACCCTGACCGCGAATGGTGAAGCCGTAGGCATAGATGTCAATACCACCACAAGTCAAGTAGTGATCACTCCTCAGGGTGATATGCAACGTGGTACAGCACATACTCTCACGATTACAGGTATCATGGCTGCTGACGGTGGTGGATTTACCACGGCATCGCGCACCTTTACTACGGAGGGCAGAGCTCCCGTGGTAGTGCCCAATGCTGACAACCAACTGCTCTACTTCAGCTTTGACGGCTCCACAGCAGATGCCATGGGGAGCTACACAGTGGATAATGTTATCGATGTGGAGTACGGTCCAGATCGGTTTGGACAAGGAAATAGCTCCGCCGTCTTTGATGGAAACACAAGTCTCATAGAAGTGGCTAATGGTGCTGATCTCATGGCTGGTGACGACTTCACAGCCTCGTTTTGGATGAAAACCAATAGCGCAGATCATGTCAATGCAGAGGGTAATCCCGCAGGGATGTTCGTATTTGGTCTAGCAGCATTTGAGGGTTTTCAATTTGAGATCCCTGCAGACTTTGGAAGTTGTAAGCTGGCGATGAGCTATACCAATGGTGATGAGTTTCTCAGTGAAGATCTGTGGTTTCCAGGCAATGGCCAAGACCGAGATAATGGAGGATGGCAAGGCTGGGACTTTGTAGCCAATCTAGAAGCATCTGGAGGTGTTGCAGGTCTGATCAAAGATCAGTGGGTCCATATCGTGTGCACTTATGATGCCGCTTCTAAAGTTGGCCAGATGTATATCAACGGTGAATTAATGAAAAGCCAGGATTTTAACCTGTGGCCTGACGGTACGCCCTGGCAATCAATCTCTGGAGTCGCCTATGACGAGACAGCCGTGGAGCCGACATGGGAAAAAATTCTTGCCATCGGATTTATTAAATCAGCAGATTCGCAGGAGTGGGCTGACACACCATGGGGTGACTATTATAAGCCTACAGCTAATCACTACAAAGGTGATCTGGATGATATCAGATTCTTTGATGCAAGCTTTACTAGCTCAGATGTCGAGGCCCTGTATAATGCTGAAAAACCATAATCAATAACTTCTGTACTTGGTCGTAATTCATGCTACGACTAGCAGTATAGCCTTATAAGTTTTATTACATGCGTAGGAGGTGCAGGGGCGGCGGTTAGTTTCGCCGTCCCTCTTCTCTTTTTTAATGCTGAATTAATTCTATGAAGTTTTTATCATATTGCCTCATTTCTTTGTTGATTTTCTGTGGTCTATGGTCATGTAACGACGGTCCAGATACTCCAGATCCCAATCCAGATCGTATGCAGCTCCGATCTGCACGTATGGGAAATCAATCTATCCTGGGAGGTGATGCGCTGGTAGATCCCAGTGATCGGATTTCACTTGTATTTAGCGAGTCAGTGCGCAGTGATGCGGCTTCACACATAAGCTTGCTCGACGAGCAAGGCGTTCTCGTAGACTATGATGCGACACTTCTCGACATGGCGCGCATTGTAGAGCTGAGCTTATCAGAATTTCCTATAGAGGGTGAGGAGCTGCGACTGGAGATCAGCGCGGATTTTAGGGCTGAGTCTGGAGCTGCCTTTCCAGGTATTAGTTTGGAGTTTGCTATTGCTAGAGAGCCTCTTGAAATTATATCCCTGAGAGCGGATGATGCCGATCTTCTAGGATCTTCCAAGGTCACGGGTGTCTCTGTGCGTCCCACCATTTACATGGAGCTGAGTCATCAAGTGCCAGTAGAGACATTACAGGATGAGCTCGTACTTGTGGGCGATAAAAATTATATGCTAAGCATCACGGCCATCGATGAGACCAACTATGAGGCCGTCTTATCCGAGGACCTGGCGGATCTTAAAAAATTAAATTTATTATTTCCCTCGTCTATTGGCACTGACGTGCAAAGGCCATTCGATACACGCTCCTTTGCCTTCTATACGGAAGCTGATGCCGAGCCAGATTTTCCTATCATCAGCGATGAAGAATTAATGACACTGGTACAGGAACAAACATTTAAGTATTTCTGGGATTTTGCGCATCCTGTAAGTGGTATGGCCCTCGAGAGAAATACGAGCACAAATACTGTGACATCTGGTGGATCGGGCTTTGGCCTTATGGCCATGATAGTTGGCGTAGAGCGCGGATTTATCACCAGACAAGAGGCAGTAGAGCGCTGGCAAAAAATAATGGACTTTCTAGAAGGTGCTGATCGATTTCATGGCGTATGGGCGCACTGGATGGATGGCACTACGGGAGCGGTGAGACCATTCAGTGAATTTGATGACGGTGGCGATCTGGTCGAAACAGCCTTTCTCGTAGAAGGCATGCTTACCGTACGTCAATACCTAGACGACAACGATCCCGGAGAGGCTGCGCTTATAGATCAGATTAATCGACTGTGGACGGCTGTGGAGTGGGACTGGCATAGGCAGGGTGATCAGGATGTGCTATACTGGCACTGGTCTCCACGGCATGCATGGAGGATCAATTTGCCGCTCCGCGGATATAATGAAGGTCTCATTACCTATATCCTAGCAGCAGGGGCTCCCACACATAGCATACCTGCCAGCGTATATGATCAGGGCTGGGCTAGAAATGGTGGAATCCGCAATGGCTCAGAGTTTTACAATATAGAATTACCCTTAGGTCCAGGATTAGGTGGTCCACTTTTTTTTGAGCACTATTCGTTTTTGGGTGTCAACCCACGCAATCTAGAAGATCAATATGCTTCCTACTGGGATCAAGCAGTAAATCATACGCTCATCAATCGCTCGTACTGCGTAGACAATCCTCAAGACTATGTAGGCTATAGTGAGCAGTGCTGGGGACTGACAGCAAGTGACGGTAATGCAGGATACTCAGCTCATAGTCCTAGTAATGATCGGGGGGTGATCACTCCTACTGCGGCACTCTCATCATTTCCTTATACGCCTATAGAGTCCATGGAGGCGATGCGCTTTTTCTATTATTCTATAGGTGATCGACTCTGGGGTGATATGGGATTTTATGATGCATTTAATCTGACGGAGGGCTGGACAGCAAGTTCCTATCTCGCTATTGATCAGGGACCCATCATATGCATGATAGAAAATCATCGTACTGGTCTGCTCTGGGATCTACTGATGTCCGCTCCAGAGGTGCAGACAGGTCTAGATAAATTAGGATTTAGCTATTGACATTATGCGACAAATTTATATTCTTATTCTGCTTATTCTGACGGCCTGTATATCCTGTGACAAGCCGACTACGACGATGAGTCTGACGGATCAGACCCCATCAGAGGATAAGCAACTCCTTGATAAGATTCAGCGTCAGACAATTAATTATATGTGGGAGGCGGCGGAGCCTACTTCTGGCGCGGCGCGTGAGAGACTGCATATGGATGATGTCTATCCCGTCCATGGAAAGAACATAGTTACGAGTGGCGGTACAGGATTTGGAATCATGGCGCTGATCGTAGGTATAGAAAGAGGCTTCATCCCTAGAGAAGAAGGAATAGCGCGTCTCGAGCATCTCACTGGATGGTTAGAAAGCACGGATAAATTTCACGGTGCCTGGTCACACTGGATGCATCCATCGGGAGAGGTATATCCATTCAGTCAATATGACGATGGAGGCGATCTCGTAGAGACGGCGTTTCTGGCTCAGGGACTCGTGACCGCAAGACAGTATCTGCGACAGACAGGAAATAAAAATGATAAAGACCTGGCTGAGCGCATGGATGCTCTCTGGAAGGACATAGATTGGCAATGGTATACGCAAGGGAAGGATGTACTGTACTGGCACTGGTCGCCCAAGCATGGATTTAAGATGGACTTTGCCGTGCGTGGTCACAATGAGTGTCTGATCATGTACGTGATGGCGGCTTGCAGTCCTACACATGGCATAGATGCAGCGGTATTTCATGATGGATATATGAGATCTGGGGCGATCAAAAGCGATGGTAGCTACTACGGCTTACCTACGGTAGTGAATCACTATGCTAATAACAGTATGCACGTAGGACCTCTCTTTTGGTCACACTACTCTCATCTAGGGCTAGATCCTAGAAATTTGACATCTGAATACGGTGATTTCTGGAAAGTGAATCAAAATCACGCTCTCATACACCACCGCCACTGCAAAGAAAATCCCTACCAATATCGCGGCTACTCTGATGAGTGCTGGGGACTCACGAGCAGCTACTCTATGTCAGGCTACGCTGGACACAATCCTCAGGAAGATCTAGGAGTCATAAGTCCTACAGCAGCACTGAGTAGCTTTCCTTATACGCCTACGGAGAGTATGAAGATGCTGCGATACCTAGATCAAAATGCAGATTTGCTCTGGGGTGAATATGGTCCCTACGATGCATTTTCGCATGAGTCTCAGTGGTATATTCAAAAATACCTCGCAATAGATCAACTGCCTATACCAGTAATGATAGAAAATTACAGAACAGGCCTGCTATGGGATCTATTCATGTCGGCGCCTGAAATACAAAATGGTCTCGACAAATTGGGGTTTTCATATAACAAGCACTGATGAAGAAAGTAAATATTCACGCCGACTGGAATAGGTCTTTCCTACAACGATTATCAGGGTGCTTTACGGCATGTATTGATAGATATAAGCCGAGGATGGGTATGATGATGAAGAATAATTTCCATACATGCCATGCTTTAATCGTGCGCGTTTTGCGCATCTCTTTGGTACTTATCTCCGTACCGATCTTGATCCAGGATCTATCAGCTCAGGAGACAGGAGAGTACCTAGAGAGATCGTATATCCAGACAGGAGACACACTACTATATCGGATTATGTACCCAAGGCATTTTGACGAAAGTCAACCCTATCCTGTGGTGCTCTTCTTGCACGGCCGAGGAGAAAGTGGAAAAGATAATCGGGCGCAGCTTGTCCATGGTGCTAAGCTATTCAGAGATTCTATCGAGCAATATCCAGCAATCGTGATATTTCCGCAGTGTCCGTATGATGATTACTGGGCTCGTCTGGATCAAGACGCGTATACCCAGAAAAATCGCCAGTTTATCTTTGATCAAGAGGCGGAGCCAGGAGTATCGATGCGCCTTGTGATGAGCCTGATGGATTCTCTCAAGCAGTTGCCTTACATAGATCAATCGCGGCTGTATGTAGCAGGTCTCTCCATGGGAGGCATGGGGACATGGGACATACTGTGGCGACAGCGCGACACCTACGCGGCTGCCATCAGCATCTGTGGTGCTGGACCCAGACAACTTTCTGAGATCTATGCGGAGACGCCCGTATGGCTTTTTCATGGTGCCAAGGACGACGTCGTCTCGCCGAAGTATAGTATAGGTCTTACGCGCGGAATCCAGCAAAAAGGCGGCAAGGCGAAGCTCACTCTATATCCAGATGCCAATCACAATAGCTGGGATCCAGCTTTTTCGGATCCGAGATTCCTTTCTTGGTTATTTTCGCATTCTAAATAGCCACTATGAGAATTATCGCCCTATCTATCATTCTAGTCTTAGCTGCAGCCTGCAGTGTGCAAGTAAACACAACAGTAAATGCTGACTCTGAGCGAGTCCGCATGGAAGGACAAAAAGTCACCATCGACGAGAGTGTGGTGAGCGACCGAGTAGAAGCTCTCCTATCCCAGATGACTATTGACGAGATGATAGGTCAGCTCAATCTACTCAATCCTGGTGGCGCCGTTACAGGCGAAGTCGTCAACGATAATGTAGGTCAGAAAATACGTGATGGTCAGCTCGGTGGAATATTTGGAATACGCGGTGCGGAACGCATACGCGATATACAGAAAATTGCCGTGGAGGAATCGCGACTAGGTATTCCACTTATTGTAGGCATGGATGTCATACACGGACATCAGACGGTATTTCCTATTCCACTAGCGATGTCGTGCTCGTGGGATATGGATCTGATAGAAGAGATGGCGCGTGTCTCCGCTTCTGAGGCTGCAGCTGATGGTATATGCTGGACTTTTTCGCCTATGGTTGACATTGCTCGTGATCCCAGATGGGGTCGTATAGCTGAGGGAGCTGGCGAGGATCCTTATCTTGGCTCAGAAGTCGCACGCGCCATGGTACGCGGATATCAGCAAGACGATCTATCTGATCCAGAAAGCATCATGGCTTGTGTAAAGCACTTTGCTCTGTATGGCGGTGCCGAGGGTGGTCGCGATTATGCTACCGTAGACATGAGTCGTCTGCGTATGTACAATGAATATTTTCCGCCTTATAAAGCAGCGATTGATGAAGGATGCGCCACGGTGATGACTTCATTTAATGTAGTAGATTACTACCCAGCATCTGGTAATGATTTTCTATTTACAGATGTCCTTCGCGAGGAATGGGGATTTAAGGGTATGGTAGTCACAGATTATACCGCAATTAATGAGATGATACCTCACGGTGTAGGCGATATCCAAGAGGTGTCCGCTGCTACGCTGAGCGCGGGCGTGGACATGGATATGGTCGGCGAAGGGATGCTCTCTACATTGAAAAAATCTCTCGAAGAAGGAAAAATTTCCGAAGCTCAGATCAAGACTGCATGCCGCCGCATACTTCAAGCCAAAGAAGATCTAGGCTTACTAGATGACCCGTACCTGTACATCGATAGGGAGCGTGCTGAAAAAGATATCCTCTCGGAGGAGTATCGAAATATCGCACGCGCCAGCGCCGCAGAAACCATGGTGCTCCTCAAAAATGATAATGATGTACTACCGCTTCCGAGCGCTGCCACCATAGCAGTAGTAGGACCGCTAGCAGATAGTCGCAGGAATATGCTAGGTACATGGAGCGTCTCTGGCGATCATGACAAGGCAGTGACTATGCTCGAAGGCATGCGGGAAAATGCGCCAGCTGGCACCCAGATCCTCTACGCTCGTGGTTCCAATATCAGTGACGACCCAGTATTTGCTAAGAGAGTCAATGCATTTGGCCCCGAGGTGGTGATAGATGAGCGTACACCCGAGGATATGATCGAGGAAGCCATGGACGTAGCCCGCAAGTCTGATGTCATCGTTGCCGTAGTAGGTGAAGCGGCTGACATGACGGGCGAGGCGTCTAGCATGGCCCACATAGGTCTGCAGGAGGAGCAGGTAAAGTTGCTCCGAGCGCTCAAGACATTAAACAAACCTATCGTCATGGTACTCTATAATGGTAGACCGATGACGCTGCCCTGGGAGGATGAGAATATGGATGCGATCCTGGATGTATGGTTTGGCGGTACAGAAGGCGGTCGCGCAGTAGCTGATGTACTGTATGGAAAAGTCAATCCTTCTGCTAAGTTGACCACATCGTTCCCTGTACACGTGGGTCAGGTGCCTGTATATCACAGTATGCTCATGACAGGTAGACCAGATGCTGGATCAGCTGGAAAATTCAGATCCAATTACCTCGATGTGCCCAATGAGCCGCTGTATCCATTTGGCTATGGTCTGAGCTATAGCACATTTGACTATAGCGACCTCAGCTTATCATCTACTAGTATGAGCGCTGATGGAAGTATCACCGCGAGTGTGACTGTGACTAATACGAGCGACGTGGAAGGACAGGAAATCGTACAACTATATATACGCGATCTTGTGGGATCCATCAGTAGGCCAGTATCAGAGCTTAAGGGATTTAAGAAGATTACGCTAGCTGCGGGTCAAGCCCAAAAGGTAGATTTTCAAATTGATGCAGAGCTGCTTAAATTTTACAATGCAGATCTCAAGTATGTCGCGGAGCCTGGAGAATTTCATGCGATGATCGGACCCAATAGCCGCGACGTGCAAAAAGTTCCATTTACTTTACGATAACAGGAATTAAGCCTGAGTATCATTGCTACTGATGATTTTTCCCTATGACGCAGAGATATATACATGTGAAATACTACATGATAATGATGATGCGCATGTCAATGATTATATGTACTGCTCTCTTGCTATGCGCTTGTGATAAGGAAGTCGTGACAAAGCAGACATCTTCTGACGCGCCCAATATTCTTTTCATATTGAGTGATGATCATCGCTATGATTTTATGGGATTTACAGGTAAAGTGCCCTTTCTAGAGACTCCGCACATGGATCGCATGGCTGCTGACGGCCTACATCTAGAAAATGCCTTTGTCACCACTTCGCTCTGCAGCCCGAGTAGAGCTAGTATACTCACTGGGAAGTATACCCATCGTCATCAGGTAGTAGATAATCAGTCTCTCGTACCAGAAGGGACCAAGTTTTTTCCTGCTTATCTGCAAGAGGCTGGATACCAGACGGGCTATGTAGGCAAGTGGCATATGGGTAATCACAAGGATGATCCCAGGCCAGGCTTTGATTATTGGGCAAGTTTCAGAGGACAGGGAAATTATTGGAATAGTGACTTTAATGTCAATGGCGAGCGCGACAAGCCTGTAGATAGTACCTACGTCACTCATGCGATTACAGATTACTCTCTAGATTTCTTAGAAGGTCGAGATACATCCAAGCCGTTTTTCTTGTATGTATCCCACAAGGCTGTACACTCAGAATTTATGCCAGCGCGCGAGCATGTAGGAATGTATGATGACGAGCCTCTGAGCTATCCACCGACCATGTATCCGCCTGATCATCCTAGGGCAAGCTCGGCTGCTGAGAATTACAATTATGATGACCTGCCACAGTGGGTAAAGGCTCAGCGAGAGAGCTGGCACGGTGTGGACTATATGTATCACGGACAGCTGGAGTTTGATGAATTTTACAGACGCTACTGTGAGACGCTCGTCTCACTTGATGAGAGCATCGGCACCTTACTTGCCTACCTAGAAGACAATCAACTGCTAGAGAATACGCTGGTCGTATATATGGGGGATAATGGATTTTCTTTCGGTGAGCATGGACTCATAGACAAGCGACAGGCCTACGAAGAAAGTATGCGTGTGCCTATGTTGGCTATGGGGGGAGTAGTAGACACAGAGAAGGACGTCCTCAGCGATCAAGTGCAAAACATCGATGTGGCTCCTACTTTTCTGGATCTAGCAGGTATAGCTAAGCCTGATGATATGGACGGTACATCCTTCCTACCGCAGCTGCAAGGTCAAGAGGTAGAGTGGCGCGATACCATCTACTACGAGTATTTCTGGGAGCGCCCCTTCCCACAGACGCCCACCGTCCACGCTATACGTACAGAACAGTACAAATACATCCGCTATCATGGTATCTGGGATCTCAATGAGCTCTACGATATGAAAAACGATCCATACGAGATGAATAATCTGATCAGGGATCCAGCCTATAGTGAGGTGGCACGTGACTTACGCATTGCGCTATTTGACTGGATAGTAGAGAGTGAAGGAAATCGCATGTATCTACGACCAGATGGTAACCATGCAAGATATGATCACGGGTACAGAGGGACCTTTTAAGCTGTCGTTCTCACTTAGCTACCATTCAAATGCGTAGCGAGTCCAACTAGCAAATTCTTCACGGGCAGCAAGAAATGTACTCGGAAAGTGAGGATGATGCGGTGAGTCAGGAAAGTGCTGTGTCTCCAGACATATAGCTCCGTGCTTCTGATAAGGACGACCATGCTTCGCCAATTGCCCATCATCTCCTGGAAGATGATTAGCTGTATAGAGCTGTAGACCTGGCTCATCCGTATATACAGTCATGACTCGCCCGGAGGGTGCGTGGGAGAGGATGGCAGCAGGCTCATCCATGTGTCGAGTACTCAGGACATAGTTGCAGTCATAGCCGTGATCCCGACGTAGCTCATCAGGCAAAGCAGACAGCCTATCCATGATCAGATTTCCATCTCTAAAATCAAAGGGACTATCCGCTACTTGAGATAGTATCCCAGAAGGAATGCGCTCATCATCCACTTCTGTGATGGCATCAGCCATGATCTGTAGATGATGATTAGCTAGAGTTTCCGCATCGTGCCCCGCGAGATTCCAGTAGGCGTGATGAGTGAGATTGATGACGGTATCCAGAGTACTGTGAGCGCCATACTTGATGTCAAGCGCGCCATCATCTGTGAGTCGATAGTGCACCTCTATGTATAGCTCACCGGGATATCCATCTACGCCATCACTGAGCGTGGTACTCAATAGTACGGCAGGATCGCCGTCGATCAAGTCAGCATCACCTTTCCATAGAGAACAGTGGAGGCCATGCGGTCCTCCATGGATGTGGTGATTATTTTCATTTTGCGTGAGTTGATATCGTCTCCCGTGGATCAGTAATTCGCCACCAGCGATGCGATTAGCATAGGGCCCTACCACAGCTCCATGATATGGATGTGGTCTGCGATAATCCTGTGGATCTTGATAGCCGCAGACGATGTCTGATGTGTAAGCTGAAGTACCAGGTAGGAAGAGTTTTTGCAATGTCGCCCCATAATTTAATATCACGGCGCGCATGCCTGATTGGCTCTGTAGCTTGTAGGATGTGATAGTGCCCAGAGGTGATGGGTGATAATCTATACGGATCGTGCTTTTCAATTTACAGGCCCATTATTGATATTCTCAAAGCTAATGGAAAAACCCTCAATTAGGCTAGGGCCTTATGATGCGTGAGATAGAAGTCAATAGTTGCCGTTTAGCTCATGGACACGAATTGATCGATCTATAATTGCAATGCGCATTTACTCCACTAGTATCTGTAAGAGCTCGGGGATCATAGCATTAACCCATCGACTATATTGAAATGCACTTGGGTGTAATCGGTCTGCAGCAAGTGCAGTTGGCGCATCCCCCAGCTCTCGAGATATTTCTGTAATGTCGATATAGAGCAGGTCGCGCTCTTCGGCCTGAGCAGCGATGATGGCATTATAGGCATCTATTTCTCTGCCTATTGCTTCTCCGCCGTTTCCGGCAAATGGCGTAACGCCATAGTCAGGAATACTCACCAGAAATACATGACCTGCTGGACCTGCCATGCGAAGAGCATCATCAATTAATAATCGCAATTCTATGCGAAACCTCTCGATATCTTGACGCCGGTACTGATTATTTACCCCAATGAGAAGAGATACTAGATCATAATTTTCCAGATTGGACTCGTCAATGGCATTTTGTAAATCCGTAGTGGTCCATCCTGTACGAGCTATAATCTCTACGGGACTCAGCGAGATGTCATATAGCGCTAGGCTATCTGCCAATTGCAAAGGCCAGCGACCATCTTCCTCTATACCTTGACCTATCGTGTAGGAGTCGCCTAGAGCGAGATATGAAATGGGTCCATCCTCAGCTCCACGTTCCATAGACTCTGATGGACCTGCGCAGGATGTAAGCGCTAGCACAATGAAAAGTAAATACATCCGCACTCCTCGAGTCTCGCGGACTCGCGATAGTCTACGATCAAGAGTGCTGAGAATAAATTGCCGCATGGATTATATATACGTGTAGTGGATGCTCCCTGGTTTTGTACTATCCAGAAAAATACGCGTAAGCAGCGATAATCAGACATATCACAAGGATAGACATCATTACATCCTTCATGGTGTAACTCGCGCGAGTGTCAGAGCGATTATCCTGGCTGAGCGTGCCAAATGTCAGTCCAGAAATCTGAGCATAATCGGGCGCTGGAGTGGCATAGCTCACTGCCACCATCACCACTGACGATACCACAAATATCAATAGACTCCAATACTGGAAAAATATATTATTGATAATCCATAGGAATGATCCTTCCTCGTAGCTATGTCCAGTGAGTGACACAGGAGTGTCAATGATGAGTCGAAAAAGCCCCATCGTAAATCCAACCAATAAGGACGCGAGACAGCCTTGCTTATTTAATCGTTTATTAAATATCCCAAAAAAGAAGACCACAAATATCGGGGGTGCTAGATATCCTGACACACTCTGAAGGTAATCATATAGTCCACGGCTTCCCTGGATGACTGGTATCCAGAGCAGCCCTACGATGACCATCACCACGGTGGCTATACGACCTACGCGCACGAGCTGCTCTTCTGTGACCTGTGGCTTGTACTTTTTGTACAGATCCATGGTAAATAGCGTAGATGAAGCATTGAATACACCAGCAAGCGAACTCATCAGAGCCGCAAGCAGCCCAGCTACTACGATACCGCGGATTCCTGCTGGTAGTATCGTCGCTACCAGCAACGGGTAGGCTTGCTGGGCATTGGCATTGATGACATCACCATTAGCGTCTAGCATGATGCTGGCAAGCTCAGGATTCTTACCGCTACTCGCTAGAGCGAAGCAGATGATGCCTGGGATTATAAAAATAAATACAGGAAGTAATTTAAAAAATGCCGCCGCGATCGTACCTCGCCTTGCTTGAGTCAGATTAGCTGCACCGAGCATGCGCTGTACGATATACTGATCTGTACACCAGTACCACATACCTATGATGGGTGCGCAGATCAGCATGCCAAGCCAGGGATAATTTCCATTAAAGTACCAGGCCATCTCCGTCTCTGTGCGTATAGGTGACCAGGTGCCAGTCATCCCATCTGGGACGAGTGGTTTCCATAGATTAAACATTTCGCTACCAGCTATTTCTTTGAGACTGTTCCATCCTCCGAGTTCTTGCAGACCGTAGTAAGTCACTAGGATGGAGCCAATGATGAGGATGACCGTCTGTATAGCCTCTGTATAGGCAACTGCCTTCAGACCGCCGAGTACCGTGTAGCCTCCAGTAAGTAAGAGTACCATGATGCTGCCTACCCAGAAACTATTGAGTCCTAAGAAGCTCAGCTCAGGTAGCAATACTCCAAAGACTATTCCGCCAGCGAATATGCCTACGGCGACCTTGGTCAGCACATAGGCGATCAGTGAGATCACAGATAGTATGTATCTCGCTGAAGCCGAAAATCGCTTCTCTAAAAACTCGGGCATGGTATAGATGCGTGAGCGCATATAAAACGGCGCCAGCACCCATCCAAGCACAAGCAAGCACCATGCGTGCAGCTCGTAGTGAGCCAGTGCAACACCATCCGTTGCGCCACTTCCAGCAAGACCTACCAGGTGCTCAGATCCGATATTGGAGGCAAATATGGATGCTCCTATCACAAACCACCCAAGATCCCTTCCTGCTAAGAAGTAGTCGTCCGTGTTTTGCTTTTGTCGCTTGACGACCCTGTAAGCGATCCCCAATATGATGATGAAGTAGACTATGATGATGAGGTAGTCTATGGTGGCTAATCGGGTCATGGATGCAGCTTATAGCAGTGTAGTCAGATATGGATAGGTGATGTCCGTGTAGTCAGAGATAAATCTAAGGATATTCTTGATTTCTGAAAATTCCGGAGGCTGATGAGTAGTGCTCACTATGATGCTCGGAGCACCCGAGCGCTCCGCGGCCTGAGCACCTGTGACGCTGTCCTCGAAGATGAGGCAATCAGTCGGATCCACTCCAAGGGTGGAGGCAGCTAGGAGAAATACCTCTGGATCGGGCTTGCCTTTCTTGACGTCTTCTGAAGCATATACGCACTGGAAATAGTCGTGCAGATCGAGGCGCTCCACGATGAAGTCTACATTGGCCCGTGGCGCAGCGCTAGCGACAGCCATAGGGATGCCTGCTGCATGTAGTTCATCGAGCAATCGCTTGAGGCCAGGTAGAAGCTCGGGGTCATAGATTTCTCGATAGGCGGCTTCTTTCTGATCGGCAATCCGCTGCTTCTCTGCCTCGTCATACTTATCGCCAAAGAGGCGCTCGATGATTTCGCTATTGATGCCGTGAATGGTCTGCATGACGGTATCTAGATCCATCTCGAGCCCCAGACTTGCAAGATGTCGCTGCCATGCGCGATGATGGACCATCATATTATCCACCATGGTCCCATCCATATCAAAGATTACTGCTTTCATAGGAGTGAAGGTAGGGAGATCGTGGGG
>JAHDBH010000120.1 GCA_020630495.1 Saprospiraceae bacterium | reverse complement strand
ATAGCCACCACAGGATCCTTCCTACTCGCAATAAATGCTGGAATCAGACCCGCCAGGATGCCCACGATAGCCGCTATGATCACGCCTACCACAGCCATCATGGTGCTGATAAAGAACTTAAAGGGGATAGACTCCACTAGATTGATTCCACCCATTACCAAGGCCGTCACTACGATGCCTATCGCGCCCCCAAGGATAGATAGTACTATGGCTTCTATGAGAAATTCCAGAAGTATCACACCCGGTGTGGCGCCGAGAGCTTTTTTGATACCAATGATCTTGGTGCGCTCATTGACGGAGACAAACATGATATTGGCCACACCAAACATCCCCACCAGCAGCGCGGCCAAGGCAATTAAAAAACCACCGATCCGTATACTGGAAAAGAATGCGTCTACTGCATTGTTAATCATCGATTGCTCATTGAGAGCAAAATTGTTTTCGTCTACAGGCCGTAGTCTGCGCGTACCACGCAGTACTCCCGTGACATCTTCTCGTAGCTCGTCTATACTCACACCATCCTTAGGTGCCACGTTACAGAGTCTGCCCATTCTCGTCTTTTCATTGAGCACATAGCTCTTCTGCATATTTGCCGTCGAGATCAGCACAGCCTCATCATAGGGAATCATAGAAAATAGACTTTTACCTTCTTTTTTGAGCACGCCCACTACACGGTATTTTCTACCCAAAAATTTGACGTATTTCCCTATGGGATCCAGATTCTTAAACAGTGCCGTAGAGACTTGATGACCCAGGATCACCTTGTCATCACCGCTGCGCCATTCGGCAGCATTAAAGAAACGGCCACTCTCGAGCTGTAGATTTACAATGTCTGGATAGTCGGGCGTCACACCCATGATCATACCGCCCTGCACATACTCGCGACCGTACTTGATCGTCTTACCTCCTGTAAAGAATGCCAGCGAGGCCGCATCCACCGTCTCGGCCTCAGACTTCAGCGCTGCCAGATCTGCAAAGTCAGGCTCTGGACGCTTGAGATACTTCCTATAGTTCTCTTCATTCACAGAGCCATCCCAGGGAAATATGTCCACATAGAGCACATTACTACCCATCGCGCTGAACGAATCTTTGATACTCGACTGTAGACTATTCACCGCGCTCTGCACAGATACGATGCAAAATATGCCTATCGTGATTCCTAGGATCGACAGCAGAGATCGCAGCTTATTAGCACTGAGCGCCTGTAGCGCCTGGCGGATACTCTCATAGATGATCTTAAAGATATTCTTCACAGGCACTAAGGTAAAAATTCAGCTCGCCTACCCCAGTATTATAGGACTAACTCCTATATATCATCTACCAATGATTAGCTTCACCAAGCTCTTAGCACCTCGCTAGTCTTCAGAGCGTCTGTACATATCCTCCAGGAGTGGAAGTCATTCTGCTAGTACATGACAATCTTCCTTGACCAGGGCACGCCTCTTACTGAGTGCCTTATAGAGACCCTCATGCGACCTTAGAGGCATCCCATGATGATTACCTCCATATGTAGTAGTACTGTGAGGCAGGGACTTACGTCCAAATGCGTCTGTAGGCACACCATCAGATATGCATCGATAAGTGCCCTTGACATTCAGCTGAGATAAATTTACTTTTGCAGCTCTAAAAATCAGCCTACCTATGAGGACCAAGCTATCAGAATTTGACTATAATCTTCCCGAAGAGCTCATCGCTAAGTATCCATCAGACTACCGCGACGAATCGCGCATGATGGTAGTGCATCGTGATACAGGCCTTATAGAACACAAGGTCTTTAAGGACATCATCGATTACTTCGACGAGGGAGATAGCTTCATCTTCAATAATACCAAGGTATTCCCTGCGCGCCTCATCGGTAATAAGGAGAAGACTGGTGCCAAGATTGAGGTGTTTCTCTTGCGTGAGCTCAATGGCGAGGCCAAGCTCTGGGATGTACTTGTAGACCCAGCAAGAAAGATCAGAGTAGGTAATAAGCTCTACTTCGCAGAAGGCGAAGACGAAGATCTGCTCGTAGCCGAAGTAGTGGATAATACTACATCCAGAGGGCGTACCATCCGCTTCTTCTATGATGACGAGCAGAACGACTTCAATACCATCCTCGAGAAGCTCGGCCAGATGCCTATACCTCCCTACATCAATCGAGAGCCAGAGGAAATGGACAAGGAGCGATATCAGACCATCTACGCTAAGACCGTAGGAGCTGTAGCCGCACCTACTGCTGGACTTCACTTTAGCCGAGAACTGATGAAGAGATTTGAGATCAAGGGTATCGAGCGTGCTGAAGTGACTCTCCATGTAGGACTAGGCACTTTCAGAAATATCGATGTAGAAGATCTCTCCAAGCACAAGATGGACGCCGAGTACTTCCAGATCTCACAGGAGGCAACTGATATAGTGAACACAAGCAAGAAGGCTGGCAAAAAAGTCTGCGCAGTAGGCACCACTTCTATGCGTAGTATAGAGACTGCGGTATCTGCCACTGGACTGCTCAAGCCCGCAGAGGGATGGACTAATAAGTTTATCTATCCCCCTTATGAATTTAGCATCGCTGACAGCATGGTGACTAATTTCCACTTGCCCAAGAGCTCGCTCGTGATCATGGCCTCTGCCTTTGGCGGACAGGAGCTTATCGAGGAAGCGTACAACATCGCCATCAAGGAGAAGTATCGCTTCTACAGTTATGGTGATGCTATGCTGATCCTCTAGCAGGTAGAATTTTCCCGAAAGGGAACGAATCAAAAAATTGCTAGGTTATTCCATCAAATTTTACACTTTAGCTAGACAAGAATGTACTGGACCTTAGAACTCGCACATCACCTGGAAGACGCCCCGTGGCCTGCTACCAGAGATGAACTCATAGACTACTCGATCCGGTCTGGCGCTCCCCTAGAAGTCATCGAAAATCTCCAGGCTATGGAGGATGAAGGTGAGATCTATGAGAGCATGGAAGATATATGGCCAGACTATCCTAGGAAGGATGACTTCCTCTTTAACGAAGACGAATACTAAGGCATATTTCGCGTGACCTCTACACAGCCCAAGCGCGACTATACGATCATAGCCATAGATGGCCCATCTTCTAGTGGTAAAAGCAGTGTGGCGCGTATGGTCGCGGACACGCTTGGCTATACCTATGTAGACACGGGAGCGATGTACAGGGCCGTCACCTATGACTTCATCAGTAGTGGTATCTCTCTGGAAAGTGATGCTGACATCTCTACTCGCCTGAGCGATATGACCATAGATCTACATGCTGGAGATCGTGGGCAAGAAGTGCTGCTCCGCGGTATGAATATCACCCCCTATCTACGCACTCCAGAGGTCAATGAGCTCGTAAGCGAAGTAGCGGCTATCAGTGCTGTGAGACGTAGGCTCGTAGAGCAGCAACAGACGATCGGCACCACACAGCATGTGGTCATGGATGGTCGTGATATAGGGACAGTAGTATTCCCATCAGCAACACTTAAGATCTATCTGAGCTGTGATCTGGAGAGTCGTGTAGATCGCAGACTTACAGAACTCGTGACGCAAGGTCAAGATATCACCGAAGACGAGGTCAGAGAGAATCTGATGCACAGAGATCATATAGATAGTACTCGCGTAGATAGTCCTCTGCGCAAAGCGGCTGATGCGATCCTTCTGGACAATTCACAATTGACACTACAGGAGACCCATGATCGCATCATAGAGCTTCTGGAATCAAGGACTTGATTCGCACTCTGTAGCGGTAACCTAGAATTTTTTCAAAAAATCACAAACTCTCAGGAACCATCTGAGGACTCCATAGTTATATACGCCATCTACCGTCACGGGCGCCGTCCGTGACGGTAGTTTTTTTTATTATACACTCTTGGTGACATAGCGCATAAGCGGTACGGCTCAGTTGATTTCAGGATTTGTAAATCTGAAAGATCTATATGCCTCACAGCCTTGCTATTGTCACCTATTAATTTATAGATAGACCTTTATTGATCATGTTTCTCAGTGCTTTAATTTCTTTGTTTTCTGTGGTAAATCCACTTGGAGCTATACCTGTCTTCCTTGCGATGACACCTGACTACACGGCTGGCGAGCGAGCGCGTACAGCGTTTCATACGATGCTCTATTTTATCGCCATTCTCTTGGCGTTTTTTCTTGGAGGATCCTTGATACTCAATTTTTTTGGACTGAGTCTCAATGCTCTCAGGATTGCAGGAGGATTGGTAATCATGAGCTCTGGGTATGCACTGTTGCAAGGTAAGTTCGCTCAGTCCCGTGCCATCAATGACAAGGTGCGCGCAGAGGCTGCTGAGAAAGAAGATATTTCTTTTACACCTCTGTGCATGCCCTTGCTCTCTGGTCCAGGATCCATATCTCTGCTGATAGGTATGTACAGTGAATTTCCTGCGTGGATGGAGCGCCTACAGATCGTAGGGGTCATAGTCGCTATGGGGGTCATAGTATTTCTGATCCTTAGAGGTGCACCTTCTCTATTCAAAGTGCTCGGGGTCGCTGGTCTCAAAGCTATCTCACGTATCATGGGTTTTCTAGTGATGGCGATTGGGATACAGTACATCATCACGGGTGGTGTCAATCTGGTCAATCAATTGAACGCCTTGTAGCACTCTAGCCTATAATTGAAATAAAAAGGGGCTACACTTTACATAGTGTAGCCCCTTTTATCGATTATTTGGACGTAAGTCCTCTTCTCTATATCACCTGGCTGAAGGCGAGAAATTATCTGCTATCTCACCAGCGTCACATCACCCGCTAGATCTCTCTGGAATCCATCTCGGAAGCGCACCTGCGCGAAGTACGTGTATACGCCTGGCAAGCACTGCTCACCTTGATAGTTTCCGTCCCAGCCAAATTCCTCTGGACTATTGGGCGGAATATTTCTTGCCTCAAACACCTTAGTTCCCCAGCGATCGTAGACTTGCATCACATCGATAATCTCCACAGTCTCTTGACCAAATATGCCCCAGAGATCATTACGTCCATCAGCGTTGGGCGAGAATACATTGGGTATATAAATCTTTCTGCTCACTTGTACTCTCACCACCACCTGATCTGTGACACTGCAGCCGTTGGCATTGGTCACAGTGGCGGTATAGGTGGAAGTAATGATTGGCGTAGCGGAGATCTCACTACAGTTGTCCAGGACGATACAGCTAAATGAGCTGTCACTAGATTGCCACTCGATATCGCCTCCTGAGAACTCAGCTATCAGATCTATTGATTCACCAAACTCAAGGGTGGTATCCGCAGGGAGCTGTAGAAGTACGGGATCGGGTTGTGATATCGTCACCGTTTCTCCTATGGTGCAACCATTAGCATCACGGACTACGACTGTGTATTCACCTTGCTGCAAGCCACTAGCAGTTGCCACAGAGGAGAATGTATTACCTCCATCAAAACTGTACTCGATAGGGTCTATGCCACCATCGACGTTTATCGATATCATACCATCGGCGTCACCATTGCAAAGTATGTCCTGCGGAGTCGCTGAGAAATTACTGAATGTGTTGCCCATTTCCTGCACCGAGACCGTGCGACTAGATGAGCATCCATTCACTGTATTGGTGATGGTGACTGTATAGTCTCCCGCCTGACCCACGCTGACTATGGTGCTCGTCTCTCCTCCTACGATGAGACCATCATCCGTAGTCCACTGGATATCAAAGTTGGCTCCACTGCTGCTAGCACTTATGTCTATGCTCGTCTGCTCAGTGTCACAAGTCAGTTCACCCACTGTGCCTATGACGATCATGGGAGCCACTGTGTCGATAGCAACGGTCACACTCGATGCTGCTGGACAGCCTGTAGCGACATTGATGACGCGTAGCGTATAGTTGCCAGGAGTGGTGGCCGTAGCATTGATATCCGTGGATACCGTATCTCCCGCTTCATTAGTCCATACATATATGATGTCTGGTCCTGTATCACTCCCAGTACCATCTAGCATGACTTGATTGACATCGCAGGTAAGCACTTCTGTGACAGTAGCTTCAGCGACAGGCAAGTCTCCATCAAATGTGATCTCTACGGTATCTGATGCCATGCACGCTCCGTTGCTCACAGTAAGTATGTATCGACCAGCGGATAGTACGGTAATGGTTTCAGCAGCTGCATCGCCGCTGATAGTTCCACCATTCTCTGCCAACCAAGAGTAGCTCAGATTCCCTGCGGGCGTACTCATAGAGGCATCGAGCATGAGCTCGGGCTCTGCACATGTAAGGGCGAGTCGATCAGTATCTATCACCGCATCTGGTTCTTCATACCATATGACTGGTGTTCCAGCTGCTACGTCAAAACAATCATCTGCCCCAACTGCTATGAAAGGCCCGTCAGGAGATCCTAGCACAGCAGATATGTAGTATGTCTGTCCATAGTTGAGTGTAGCTGCCGTAAATGGAATACTCAGATCGGTACCGAAGAAAAATATAGTACCCAGCGTCTCCGTGGGTGAATCATGCAAGACGTAAAATAGCACGTCATCACCATCACGCGTCTCTCCCGTGTCATCATAGTCGATCAGGAAGGGCTCATCCTCGCAGAGCTCTACTAGCTCTGGAGACATGGAGCCTACCACAGTCTCACACGGACATTCAAAGAATCCTGTGACGAGCGTAGTATCACACCCTGTATCATCCCATATCCTCACCGAGAAGGGAGAACCACTTGCCACACCACCTGCAATGACGAAATTGCCTCCTATGATTGTGCCACCATTAGTCG
>JAHDBH010000119.1:4903-6760 GCA_020630495.1 Saprospiraceae bacterium | reverse complement strand
CAATGAAAATCCGGTATCTGGCTTTAATAAGAAGACGGTTCTGCTAGATTATTGGAAGCAGCCTGGTGACGAAGCTTTTGCACCTGGTGTAGATAGCGAGACGCGAGGTATATTTGCTCAGCGCTCTACTTTACAGCTCTTTGATGGATCTTACATGCGTTTGAAAAATGTCACTTTAGGTTACACTCTTACCGGTAATAAGGCCAATACGGACGTATTTAAGCAAGTGAGAGTATATGTTACAGGTACCAATTTATTGACTTTTGCGTCTGATGACTTTAGAGGTCAAGATATTGAGATCTCGGCTAATGGTCAGAACAATCTAGTGCAGGGTGAAAGCTTCTTTGCTATGCCTCAGGCTAAGATGCTTCAATTTGGACTTCAAACTAAATTTTAATTAGAACTATCACACTACTATGAAATACCTTAATATATTTTTGATTGCGGCGCTGCTTCTCATAGGAGTATCCTGCGATGATAATTTGGATATCAATCCGGAGCAGGATCTCGATACCGCCTTGGCGTTTTCGACAGAGGCAACTACGCGTGCAATGCTCTTAGGAGCGTATTCAGGCTGCCAGGATCTAGACGTCTTCGGTGCGATGCCACAAATTATAAACGATTACCAAGCCGATAATGTCAACTTTGTTGGTTCTTTTCCTACCCTTATAGATATCGATAATTTTCAGACGCTTACGGACAATACTTCTGTGGCTAATATTTATCGCGACCACTATACAGCCATCCTCGGCGCTAACGCCGTCATCGCATTTACGGATGGCGTAGATGACCTATCTTTTAGTGATGATGAAAAGAGTAAGGTGATTGGAGAGGCGAAGTTTATTCGAGCTCTGCTATACTGGAACTTAGTTAATCTTTTTGGTCAGCCTTATACCTTAGACAATGGAGGTTCACTCGGTGTACCGCTCATACTCGAGCCCACTCTACTTACGGGTGCTGAGCTATTTGCGAATAGGTCGACTGTAGCAGAGGTGTACGGTTCTATCGAGGCTGATCTCAATGATGCCATCAATAGACTTCCAGACGCAGCTGACAGAGTCAGAGCTACTAAAGGCGCTGCTCAAGCACTTGCATCCAGAGTCGCACTTTACAAAGGTGAGAATTCATTAGCAGCCAGTCTTGCTAATGATGTTATCAATAGTGGTAACTACACTCTAGCTGCTGACTATTCCTTCTATGATGCGGCTACGCCAGAGGACGTATTTACTATAGATATGTCAGAGATCGACAACAGCCGCACTGGTAGTGGTGGATGGGCAAGTTTCTACAATCCTGCAGAAGCGGGTGCGCGTGGTGACTGTCCTTTCAGCCAGGACCTACTAGATGCTTATGATGACAATGATCTGCGCATGACTCAGCTTATGCAATTCAACGCTGATTCGACTTTCATCTATACTACGAAGTTCCCAGATGCTGCTACAAACTCCGACAACGCCCCTATCATCCGCATCACAGAGATGTATCTCAACCGTGCTGAGGCACTGGCTAAGATGAATGGTGTCAATGATGAGAGTCTCATGCTTATCAACACTCTTCGTCAGCGCGCAGGTCTCGATGATCTCGCGGGAGAGGATTTTGGATCTGATGATTCATTCGTTGATGCCATTTTGATTGAGCGTCGGAAAGAATTAGCATTTGAAGGCCACCGTAGAATGGATCTTCTCAGAAACGGGAAAGAGCTACGTGAAGGTGACGTGAACACAGCTCCTGGTGCTACGAGAGTCATTTTGCCTATCCCTCAGAGAGAGATAGATCTTGGATCTTCATTACCACAGAGTCCAGGATACTAGTTTATCTTTGAGATAGAATATATAAGGGATAAAATATTACAGTTAT
>JAHDBH010000119.1:4385-4893 GCA_020630495.1 Saprospiraceae bacterium | reverse complement strand
ATTCAAGAAGGGTGAGACAATTGTCTCACCCTTTTTATTTTACTACGATCATGATACATCCTACCTTCTCTGCACGCGTCCTCAGGCTTACTGCGACGTTCCTATGCGCTCTCACCTCTCTGATATCTTACGGTCAAGAATCCTTCTATGGCTCAGTATACAGCAAGTCAACGGGACAGCCTCTCCTAGGCGCCACAGTTATATGTTCAGATGGATCATATGCAGTCTCTACTGATTCAGAGGGTCGTTTTGGAATCCCTGTATCACGATGCGATACGATAGAGATCAGCTATATAGGATATGAAGGCGCCCTCATAGCCGTAGACTATGACTCAGCATTAGAAATTTTCTTAGAAGATGGCGTACAGATCTCTGAGCTTATCATCACAGGTCTAGGAATTGCTCGCTCTGAGAAAGCAATTGGATACGCGACGCGAACCGTAAGTACCGAGGAGATAACTGGAAGGGCAGAAGTGGACTTTACTCGCCTCATCAGAGATAAAGTTCC
>JAHDBH010000119.1:0-4375 GCA_020630495.1 Saprospiraceae bacterium | reverse complement strand
GACTGCAAGTGCGCAGTACATCAGGACTAGTAGGATCGGGTACCTCGATGACTATCCGGGGATACTCATCAATCACCGGTACTAATCAGCCACTCGTAGTGCTAGATGGCGTACCTCTGAGTAACAACTTTGTAGCGTCTGCTGATTTTCTCTCAGGGGGAGCGTCATCCTCTAGTCGTAATGCGGATATCGACCCAGCCACCATAGAGAATATTGAGGTGCTGAGTGGACTCAGCGCTACGGTCCTCTACGGAGAAGATGGTCGCAACGGCGTGGTGCTGATAAGTACATTTGACGGAAGTCGCCAGCGCAAGCAAGGCACTGACGTGACTTTCAGACAGAGTCTTGCCAGGGTAAGCGTCAGCAATCTTCCCAAGTATCAGAATCAATACGGCAACGGTTACTACCAGAATTTTGGATGGTTCTTTTCGACATGGGGACCTAGTTTTGACTCGCAGAACGAGCAGGTATTTGGGGGTGACTTTTCCAGTCTTGATGACGAGGGAGTATTGTTAAGACACCCCTATCTGAGCGGTAGACAATTTGCGAGTCAATATCCTGGTCAGACATTTGATCAATATCGGTATCAAGCCTATAATAGTGTAGATGAGTTTTTTCAGTCTGGCTTGTCATCCCAGACACACGTTTCTCTAGAGCATCGCCGCGAACAAAGCCTCCTACAAGCCTCTTATGGCCTCAGTGCTGATGAGGGCTTCACGCCTAGGCTTGAGGATGGACAGCGGAGCAACTATTACAGACGACAGTCTCTCTCCTTAGCATACCTCACGGATATCACGTCCAGACTTACCCTGAGTGCCACAGCTCGCTTGATCCAGTCAGAGCGTCGCACACCACCAGCCGCCCCGGCATCTGGATTTGGAACCATCGGTAGACAGGTGCCATCACTCTTCTCTGATGTATTCTATACGCCCCGTAGCGTGGATCTCTATGGGCTGCCTTACCAGAGTCAACTCGATGGTAGCCAGACATATTACCGCCTCTTTTCTCAGATTCAGCACCCGTTGTGGACACTGCACAACACCTCTGACACCGAGGACGTAAGTCGTATCATCACTTCGGGTCAGGCCGCTTATCAGTTGTCTCCAGCAATAGAGATTAAGTTCAGAGCGTCGTTGGACGCATATTCGCAGAGTTTTGAGAGATTTATTAATCGTGGTGGATCCCAACTACCCGATGGCCAATATGCCACTTCAAGTACTTCAAATTCTGTCGAAAATTATTTATTGACACTACACTTACAAAAACAACTATCAGGAACTTTAAGCTTGACAGCAGTGGCGGGCGGATCTATATTATCCGAGCGATTTACTAGTCAGAGCATTCTCTCAGAGAATCAATTCATATTTGACCAGATAGGTCACCAAAATTTTTCCGCCACTACTGCCACCACGCGAAGTCAGAATGAAAACCTTCTTGGCATATTTGCCTCGGGAGTTCTGGCTTATAAAGATTTTATGTACCTTACGCTGCAAGCGAGAAATGACTGGACATCTACGCTAGAGAGAGGTAACAGGTCCATCTTGTATCCCTCAGTAAGTCTCGCTGTAGTCCTGAGTGATGCTTTGGATCTTTCTCGTACCTCTGCCTTGGATTACCTCAAAGTAAGAGCTGGCTTAGGCTCATCTGCAGGTTATCCTGACCCCTATCAGACGAGGACCGCATTGGCTCTTACCACTCGGGCATTTGTCACCAATGACGGTGAGATACTTAATACAACCCAGATCTCTAATAGACTGGGAAATATCGATCTTGAGCATGAGACGCATACAGAGATAGAGCTAGGACTAGACGCACGATTATATGAGCGCATAGATCTGAGTATATCAGCATATACCAAACGCAGTGATGACCTCATCGTTGACCTACCTCTCGATCCTGCCACAGGATTTACGCAGACCACTGTAAATTCTGCCGCTCTCAGCACCCAAGGAGTAGAAGTATCACTAGGATACAGATCTCTTCCTAGTAGATTTCAGTGGTGGTCGCGGTTGCAGTTTTTCACGGCAAGGACAATTGTAGAAGAGCGACCCTCAGGTACAGATCAGATCTTGATCGCAGGATTACCTGATGTAGGTAACTATGCCATAGAGGATCAGCCATATGGAGTCTTGCAGGGAACAAAATTTCTGAGACAAGGCGATGACATCGTGATCAATAGTCAGGGATACTATGAGGTAGACTCTGAGATTGGTATTATAGGTGATCCTAATCCAGATTTTAATCTAGCACTCCAAACAGGCTTTCGCATAGGACCAGTGAGTGTCCAGGCACTCGTGGGCTATGTACACGGAGGTGATATACTCAGCGCTACCACTTCACAATTACTGGTGCGAGGTCTCACCACTGATACACAGGATGGGCGAGAAGTGCCAGTGGTGCTTGATGGAGTGAGAGGCGATGGCACACCTAATGACATTCAGATTTATTCTGGTGATGCCTATTGGGCAAGGTACTTCAGCGCTAGGGAGGGACAGATATTTGACGGTACTACTGTCCGCTTGAGAGAGGTCAGTGTGAGCTATGACTTACCGAGCATTGATTTGGGGTTTTTAGAAGTATCCGATGCCTCTTTTTCTATTATGGGTGAGAATTTATTTGTCAAAGCTATCAATTTTCCCGAGGGTATCAACCCTGATCCAGAAGTGCTGAGCACAGGAGTAGGAAATGGTCAAGGGCTTGATTTTACCACTGGCCCTGCATCCAAGAGAATCAGCTGTAATCTTGTCGTGAAATTTTAAATATGATACTAAAGTCAATAGCCATGCCATTGCAGAGATGTCTCGTTGTTTCTCTAGTGATCGTGATGATATCATGCTCAGATAATATAGATCTAGGCTTGCAGGATGATCCTAATCGGCCCGGCACTGATATTACAGATTTAGATCCTTTATATCAGTCAGCCCAATTAAGTTTTATAAACTTCTTTGAAGAGGTTGAGGAATTTGCTAGTCCTATCGTTCGCCATAGAGCTATGACCGGTGGTCGATTTTATAATAGCGCGATTCCACCCGAGTCCATGGACGCGATATGGTCAGAGGCTTATGCAGAGTTTGGAAGCGATGCTGATGCACTTATTGGTCTTGCAGAGGAGACATCATCTGACTTTCACAGGGCATCTATGCAGATCCTACAAGCATATGTTGCCATGACCCTTGTTGATATATTTGGGGATGTACCTTCATTAAGTACACGATCAGCAGAGTTAATATTTAATCCAGTGGCTGTAAATGGAGAGCTCACATATCAAGACGCAGATGAGAAATTAGTCGAAGCTATCGAGTTGCTCTCAAGCTATGAGGGAAGCTTGCCAGCCATAGATCTCTTTCATAGTGGATCCTCAGACGCATGGTTGCATACAGCCACTGTTCTCCGCCTTCGTAGGGCGCTGTACGTGGGAGATTTTGATCTATTTGATGAAATCCTTAGTAGTATCGATATGACTATGGACGGTGCTCTTGTATTCACTTACAGCAATAGTAGATTTCCAGAGTCTCGTCACCCAGATTATGTGAGATCTTATGAGACGGATGATGCGCAGCATCAGTCCAATTATCTTATGTGGCTCATGTCAGAATCTACAGAGAAATCCGATCCTCGCATACGCTACTACTATAATCGACCAGTTTCTGCTATTCCACTTGATAATACCAATCGATTTACCTGTGTATATTCTACAATTCCAGATCCTGCGGCCACACCTGCACATTATGAGCAATGCCGAGAAGAAATGCCTTACTGTGTAGGAAGTTTATCACAGGGATACTACGGAAGAGATCATGGTAATGCTAATGGTTTCACTCCAGATGGAGATATACGAACTGCACCAGGTGTCTACCCAGCAGGTGGGAAATTTGATAATAATTCGTTCTTTGCCGTCCAGCGAGGCGGAGTGGATGGTGGGCAAGGTGCTGGAATATTCCCTCTGCTTCCCGGATTTTATATACCGTTCTACCAAGCAGAAGTCTTACTAGAACAGAATCAGTCCGCTGAAGCGCGTATCCACTTTGAGGCTGCTATCCACCAATCCATAGCGTATGTCATGGAAGTCGGTGAGTCTCTGGATCCGTTATCGTTTTCTGAATTGGTAGAAACTACAGCTGGCACGCTGCCAGGGTCATCGTTCGCTCCTTCAGCAGAAGACGTTAATAGTTATACAGACGAAATCCTGAAGGCATGGGATGAGTCCATTGATAAGCTCGAGATACTTGCTAACCAGTTTCATATTGCCACCTATGGCAATGGTCTGGAAGCATATAACATGATCAGGCGTCTACAGAGACCATCCAGTCTACAGCCACTCACGGTGAGTGATGGAGATGCATTCCCACTCTCGGCATTTTACCCAGCCGTTCAC
>JAHDBH010000019.1 GCA_020630495.1 Saprospiraceae bacterium | reverse complement strand
ATAGCGTACTGGAAAGATCACAGTCAGGCACAGCTCATCAGCGCTGTGAGAGATGAGACGATTGCGATCCCTACCCTACTAGAGCTCTGTCAGACGCTGCGTAGAAGTAGCAGACGCCATGATGCGATCTCACTGCTCCAGGCACTAGGTGAACGCACCACGCTTACACGACCTGCGGTATTACTCTACGCTGATCTAGCCCTGGAAACTCAGGCATATGACCTGGCGCTCGAGCTATCGCAAGCTTATCTGACCAGACATCCTGATGATCCGCACGTGCTTCTGCGCCGTGGCAGAGCATATCATCGGCTGGAGGAGCCTTCCCTAGCTCTCTCTGATCTGCAAGCATCGCGATCGCGGCTGCCAGATGCACCACTCGTGCTGAGTTCGCTCAGTATGTGCTACGCCCAGCAGCAGCAGTGGAGTGACGCCTATAAGTGTCTGGCTCCACTTCTGGACACACATCCACATCATCTGGGCTGGCGACTGCGAGCGGTGCACTATCTCCGCATGCTGTCGCGCTACTCGGAGGCTCAGTCAAGTCTGGACATAGCATCTGACATGGCGGCCTCAGCGGATCAGTCGGCACAGGTACGCATGCAGCAGTTGCACCTCTGGATGGCGCTAGACGATCATACAGCTCTCCATGCGACTCACGAGGAATCACTTCGTCTGGCTATATCCAGGCCGCAGATCTATAGAGTCATAGCTCAGTACTACCGAGCACAAAGGGAATATGCAACGGCCATTACCACATTACAGGCAGCATTGAACCATGCGCAGCATCCTGAGATCGCTCTGGATATAGTACAGCTATACCTCATGCGCTCAGATTATCTATCAGCACAGGCTGCTCTCACTACATACAAAGACGTGTATGGCGCCAGTGTGCGCTATCACCTTCTTGCGGCACAGCTCATGCGATCGACAAGCAGACTTATCACGGCCGCTACGCACTATGATCATGTCCTGGCGCTCCATCCTCATCATGGCACTGCCACACTGGGGAAAGTACAGATACAGCTCGAGCAAGGTGACCTGAAGAAGGCCCGAGAAACTGCACGTGATTTGCTCCTTAATCTGCGCGAAGCACCAGCTGGGAAGCAATCCGCTGGGACGATCATAGCCACTCATCGCAAGCTATTTTCCATAGCGCGCATGCAATCTGACGAAGTAGCTATGCGAGCTGTGCTTGATGAGCTCATCACAGCGGATCCTCGGCACGTAAACACATTCATGTCTCGGGTAGAATACGCTAAGGATCTAGGATCTAAAGTAGATGCCGAGAAGGCGCTTCAGGATATGATCGATACCCATCCTGAATCTATACAGGCACACGTACAGCTGGGACTGCATCACAGACACCACGGTGATCATCGTAAGGCACTGAGCTGCCTACAGAGAGCCGTAGATCTATCTGTCGACAGCGACATCATACCTAGAGCATATGTACTGCTGATCCAAGAGTATCTCATCTTGGGTGATGCTGACAGGGCGAGAGAATTATGGCAGCGGATCCCCGACGATCAACACAGTCTAGACTCTCACTTGATCGGTCATAAGATTCCTGATCTCACGGAAAGCAAGGATTTTACAGATCTCTATGATATGTATGGGCCGCATCCAGCGCTACTACGAGCATGGAGTCAAGATCTTGAGCAGAAACGGCAATATGACGAAGCACTAAAGGTGTATGAACTAGCGGATATCGACTCACTTGGCGTAGGCTTGCACAGAGCACGATTAGAACATTTGGCCGAAAGGCCTGAAACAGCTTACCAGATCTATCAGAAGCTACTCAGTGATCATCCAAAGCAAAAAGGAATACATCTCCAATTCAGTCAATTTCTACTACAGCAAGCACTCCTAGATGAAGCGAAAGACCTAGTAGAAAAAGGACTATCTCTGCGGCCAGAAGACCCAGATCTGCTGCAGCGATCTGCCGCTATACGTTACCGACAATGTGATATCAAGAAGTATTCTGCGCTAGTAAAATCCACAGCTGAGATGCATCCGCATCACTTTCCGAGCCAAATATCACTCTGCCAACTGCTGCTCCGTGGAGGAAAATATGGGGAGGCACGCCAGGTACTGACCCAGCTACATCCCTCGAGTGCAGCGCGATTGCACAAGCTTCATCAGATGCGTGCGCAGACCTATATGCGCGAGTACGACTACGTCAATGCTCATCGAGAATTTTCTATAGCGCTGGGTCATGTAGATCACTTTGCGCATGATCACATCCAGCTCGCTATAGTGCAGATGTCCCAGAGAAAAATTCCACAGGCAAGACAGACACTGCTACAAGCAACCGCACACCTGAGCCAATCTGCAGCTGCAGGCAGGACCATCATCCCTACGCGTAGTCATATCCATAGGATCATCAATGATCTACGCGCACGACCCGCTTATATAGATCTCCTGGGTAAAGAAGGAGATCTTGATATGCAATGGAAAAACCTGCATGACCTGGTACGCCGCGATCCGTGGTATCTGGGTAGCGGGATTTACACTTGTCTACATCTGCGTCAACGATCTTACTGGCAGCAGTGCATGATGGAGGATCATAGTGATCTCAAGCTCATTCCTCGCAGGATCATCCAGTACTGGGACAGTACCGCGCTTCCTCGAGGAATCCAGCAAGTGGCGCAGCGATTACAAGAGTTTCATCCTGAGTATACTTACATCAGATATTCCAAGAAGATGGCTCGCTCTTTTCTCAGAGCGCACTTAAGTGAGCGCGTGACGCAGGCATTTGAGCTTTGCAAACATGCGGCTATGGAGTCCGATTATTTCAGGCTAGCCTGCTTATATGTCTATGGTGGCTTCTATGTCGATGTGGACGATATGTCCGTCGCTAGTTTGGAACCACTCAGAGCTAGAGGCTTCCAGTTTGTGGCTCATCAGGAAGATCTGGGAAGTGTAGGAAACAATCTTATAGGCTGCGTGCCACAGCATGCTATCATCAAGCGCGCTCTAGACCAGGCCACTGAGACGCTGCATAGCTATGCTAATGAAGGGCCGTGGTTCCAGACAGGGCCCGCGCTTCTCAGCGCAGCGGTGGCGGCTCATATCGTCACGCGATCTCCATCGCGATCTCCAGTCATCACACCGCTGGCCATACTGAGCGGCAGTGATTATAGATCATATATCTTTCCACATCTACCTATGCCGTACAAGAATACTGATGCTAGTTGGTTTCACCGGGACTACCATGTGACCCTCTCCGCTACTTCGCTTTCATCCGTCAAGGAGGATTCTTGAGCGCAGTAAATTTGTGAAGTTGAGGGTACGTACATTCGGTGTGCTTAAATTATCTGATCATGGGAATAAAGAAAATCACATTTACGAATAAGGAAGGTCTCGCACTAGCTGCTCGTCTGGAGCATCCAGCAGATGGAAAGCCCAGGGCTTACGCCATATTGGCCCACGTCTTTACAGGAAACAAGAATCTATCCGCCACGCGATATATTGCCCGCTGCCTCACGCAGCACGGTATTGCGGTGCTCAGATTTGATTTCGCCGGATTGGGAGAGAGCGAGGGCGACTTTGCAGAGACCAATTTCAGTAGCAATGTAAGTGATCTACTTGCTGCAGCAGATTATCTCGGTAAATATTATGAATCTCCACAGCTGCTGGTAGGTCATTCGCTCGGTGGAGCTTCCGTCATATTCGCTGCGGCTCAGCTAGATTCCATCAGAGCCATAGCCACCATAGGCACGCCTTCTGAGCCAGAGCACGTGACTCATTTACTCTCCGAGAGACTAGAAGATATAGAAGAATCTGGAATGGCCACTGTAAGCATAGGTGGCAGATCCTTCACGATCAAAAAACAATTTATCGATGATCTGCGCGAGAAAAACATGTACGGCGTACTACGAAAATTAAAAAAGCCCATCCTGGTCATGCACTCACCACAGGACGCCATCGTAGAAATAGATAATGCCGCCAAAATCTATCAAGCTGCCTATCACCCCAAGAGCTTCATCTCACTAGATGGCGCAGATCACATGCTGAGCTCCAAGGAAGACGCCCACTACGTAGGCAATATGGTCGCAAGCTGGCTCAGCAGATATATAGAGGAATCACCAGCAGAGACAGAGTCAACTGGTGACTACCTATCGGCGCATCTAGGTCCGGATGGATATACCACGGAGATCATGGCTGGTCGGCATGCACTCCTCGCAGATGAGAGTAGCAAGGTAGGGGCAGAGGACTTGGGACCTTCCCCTTTTCAGTTGCTTCTCGCAGCCTTGAGCGCTAGTACCGCTATGTACATACAGCATCACGCCAGAGCCCATGGCATCCCCTTACAGGATGTGGATATTACAAGTTCTGTAGACGGTTGCTATGATGATCGACTGAGAGGTAAAAATCTCCATGCCGCTAGAGAAATCCACATGGCGATCACACTATCATCCCATCTCGATCCTGAGCAGCTCCTCACACTGAAGGACGCTTCACTGAGATGTCCTATTGCTCGCAGCATTACCACTGATGCTACTATCCAGAGGACTTGGAAGATGGTGGAGCAGTAGTCCTATTTCTATCTGATCACCGACTCACACAGCGGTGCAATTAGGTCAAGTATAGCCAAATCCTCATACGAAAATAATTCTTGACGGTACGGGATATTGACAGAATTTTACCTTTATCATGATGACAATAGCAAGCGCTACCACCATTACAGTAGTACGTCCAGGGAACTTTGACACTAGCAATCACTGGTATCCCAAGGCACTCAATGCTACGATACATCCTATGGTCAATTTCTTCTTGAATCTAGATCGCGACCGGATCGTTTCACGATACTGCCATCTCAATCCTATGGTCAATAGAGATGACCTAGAAAGCATCTTAAGCTACAGGTGCAAGTACTTTCTATGGAGCGGGGCCGACCTCTTCAATGCTACCTCAGCAGAGGGCCACAGGCGCATGGTAGTGATAGAGAATAATTCTAGCCCTTCCGGGCAAAAGTCTATGCCGCTTACGGATGACCACGCAGAAGATGGCGGCTATCGAAAACTCATAGAACAGTCATTTATCCCCTACATAAAACCCAAAAAAGGTGTAAAAAAAATAAATGGCCACTTGGCTGTTTTCTATGACAAAAATATCATGGAAGCCAGCGGCTATGCGCAGGTTATCTCTGATGTGACAGGTGAGGAGGTATTTCTCGTACCGTACTTTCATGGAGAGTCGCAGGATCATGTCAGCCATAGCGATGAACTGTTTCACATCAAGCATGGTGATCAATGGCTGCCGATCAGAGCCATCTATCGCTACCTCACCCAAAAACCATGGCTGAGACTACCTCTACATACTAAGACCAAGGTATATAATCCTATTGTCGCATGTCTCGCTGGTGGTAGAAACAAAATGGTAGCAGCCAAAGCATATGAAATGTATAATGCTGAGCTCTATGATTCTGGCCTCAGCATCATCACACCAGAGACCATCTGGGACGTAAGCAAAGAAGAGATTCCGCTGTGGGTCGATCGCATGGGAGGTCACGCCGTCATCAAGATCCCCTACTCCAATGCCGGCCAGGGTGTATACACCATCACGAGCCCACGGGAACTTAATGCCTTTATGGCCATTGACTTTGACTATTCCAGATTTATCGTGCAGAGTCTTATTGGTAATTTTAACTGGAGCAGCAGGAGCAGCGAAGGAAAATACTACCATGTAGGCACCATTCCTGACAAGAACAAGGATACCCACGTAGCAGACATACGCATGATGACCTGTACCACGACGAATGGCATCAAGCCCGTGTGCATTTACTCACGCAGGGCACTTACTCCACTAGCGCGCAATCTCGAAAGCGCCACGGACTCTTGGTCCATGCTCGGCACTAATCTCAGTATCAAAAAAGGTGAAAACCAGTGGGAATCTGATACCAAGCGTCTGCTACTCATGGACAGACGTGATTTTAACAAGCTCGGCATAGGCCTAGATGACTTGATTGAGGCATATATACAGACTGTACTTTCCACCATCGCAATCGATAAGATGTGCATAAAGCTGCATAATTCCAAAGGCAAATTCCGTATGAAACTCTTCAAGTCTCTTAATAATGATGACCAGCTCCTCAGTGAAATAAAGCTATGAGAAAATATAAATTTCTCTGTCTCACTGATCACCAATCGCACTCTGCAGAAAATTCCATCTACTCTCTACTTTCTGAGCTGTATCAACATCCCAAATGTGCAAGTGTATATGTAGCCAGCAGATCTGTAGAGCGCAATCGTGAGTGGTTCACAGACCCTTCTCGCGGAGAACTGTACGGTACAGCGCTCAGAGGTGAGTGGAAGTACGCGAGCGACGGCTACAACTATACATCTCATCTCACTTCTGTAGACCCCGCTGAGGTTGACGTACTCTGGCTGCGACTGCCGCATCCTGTGAGTGAAACTTTCTTGACCTCACTGCCTCACATATTTACGCGGGCAGTGATCATCAATAGACCCAGTGGCATCCTGCGTACGAGTAGCAAAGCATATCTTCTACAATATCCTCAGCTCTGCCCACCCATGGCCATATGTCATACTACGGTGGAGATAAGTGACATGGCAGCAAAGCATCCTATAGTGCTTAAGCCTCTCCGGGGCTACGGTGGACACGGCATCGTAAAGATTGACGGTGAGTGGGTGACAGATGGAGAGCATACAAGATCTTTAGCAGAGTTTTTCAAAGAAAAAAAAGACTATATAGCAGATCACGGCTTTCTCGCCATGAAGTATCTGCATCGCGTTTCTGAAGGAGACAAGCGTTTACTCTACGTGGACGGGACGCTACTGGCAGGGATACTCCGACTACCAGCGCAGGGACAGTGGCTCTGTAATGTGGCTCAGGGTGGACGTAGTGCACACACGACTGTCACTCCGGATGAGCAGCATATTATCGCAGAGCTGACCCCAGACTTGAGAGCTCAAGGAATCGTGATAGCTGGTATAGATACCCTTGTAGATGATGATGGCCGACGTATATTATCAGAAATCAACACACTTAGCATAGGAGGATTCCCACAGGCTCAAGCCCAGACGGGAATCCCCATAGTATCCATCACCATTCAGAAAATCATAGATTATGTTGATAGGCACATCTGACTCACACATCCCTACGATAGAAAACTATAGTCCTGATCTCACAGCACCAGATACGGTAGCCAAATATTGGCTGAGACTTATATCAGACCCGCTAGGTCAAGCGATCTGCATACCACTCATAGTGGCGCGCGGAGCTCATGACGGCCCTGTGCTGGGCGTCACAGCTGCAGTCCATGGTAATGAGCTCAATGGCATCTCCGTCATCCAGCGACTATTCTCCGATATAGATACGTCAGATTTACACGGCACTCTGATAGGTGTGCCTGTGGTCAATGTGCCAGCTTACATTCGCAAAAAGCGACGATTTAACGACGGCACAGACCTTAATCACATCATGCCAGGTAAAGAGAACGGTAATATAAGTCAGCTCTATGCACATAGATTCTTCCATAGACTAGTTATTCATTTTGACAGTCTTGTGGACTTGCATACGGCGTCCACTGGAAGGATTAATTCATACTATATCAGGGCAGATATGAGCCAACCCTCCACGAGAGATCTTGCCAATGTCCAAAATGCCGATATCATCGTGCACAATCCACCTTCTGATGGCACACTACGAGGAGCTGCTGCAGAGATTAATATACCAGCTATCACCATAGAAGTAGGCAATCCAAATCTCTTTCAGAAGCGGGTGATCAAAAGCGGAGTAGAAGGAATACACAATACGCTTTGCCACCTAGGCATGATAGAAGAAGAGCCCATAGAAAACCAACGTGATACCGTACTCTGTGAATCAAGTCAATGGATATACACGCACAAGGGTGGTTTGCTTTCGGTGAAGACCGACATCCTAGATCAACTTAGCGCTGGTGAATCTATCGCAACTCTGCGCGATATATTTGGTGAGACGATACACGAGTACTGTACTGATGAAGCTGGTATCGTCATTGGCCGCAGTGTCAATCCCGTCACGCAGTCAGGTGGAAGAATTATACACCTCGGCAAGATTTCCACCAATCACCAGATTATCAGACCTTGATCATCTTTTCATCATGAGGAGAGAACACATTACACAAGTAAACTATCATCATGGGCGCAGAATTACTACCACTTCTAAAAGATTTCTTGTACATCGTCGTCATCCTGCTAGCCACAATTATTCTGGCTCAGCTGGCTGGTCGATTTTTTCGTAGATTGATCAGGAAGTCTAGCGAGGATTTACATAGTGATCCCACCAATTATAAATTTCTGCGTCATGCAGTAGTAGCGATCATCTATATAGTGGGTATAGGTCTAGCCATCTATACCATACCTCAACTCCGCACACTTGCTAAGTCTCTACTGGCTGGAGCTGGACTACTTGCAGTAGCAGTTGGATTTGCGTCACAGCATGCTTTGGGCAATGTAATCAGCGGACTATTCATAGTCATATTTAAACCCTTTCGGGTCAATGACAGAATAGAGCTGCGCACGTACACAGGTATGGTAGAAGATATCACACTTCGCCACACAGTCATCCGAAATTATGAAAATCGACGTATCATCATTCCCAATAGCATTATTAGCGATGAGATTATCGTCAATAGCGACTTTGATGAAGAAAAGATTTGTAAATGGATAGAAGTAGAAATCTCCTATGAGTCTGATCTGGCACTCGCCAAGCGTCTCATCATGGAGCGCGTATTGGATCATCCACTGCGGATAGAAGGGCGCACGCCAGAGCAGATTGCAAATGATGACCCAGAGGTCATGGTGAGAGTCATCCGACTAGGAGCAAGTGGAATCACTCTGAGGGCATGGGCATGGGCAAAAAACGCCACAGATGCCTTTGTAATGAATAGCGATCTCCTAGAGGATTTAGTCCTTTTACTTCCTTCTCAGGGTATAGAAATCCCATATCCACACCACACGATCATCCAGAAAACACCACCCCATGCAACATCGTGAAAAGACAGGTATGGCTCCTGGGACAGTGCTCTACACAGGTAGCGCCTCACCTGAGCAGACGATTCTTCACAGTATACAGTACGATCCTGACACGCTCGAGCATCGCGTCATATCTGATCACCACATCACACATCTGCAAGTGCGTGATGATCAAGTGGACTGGTATGATCTGCTGGGCATGCAAGACATTGAGCTGATTCTCAGTATGGGTGCACATCTATCCATCAGCCATCTGGCGCTGGAGAGCGCTGTGGATGTCTATCAGCGGCCCAAGTATAGCGAGTACGCCACAGGAAATTTCATCGTGGTCAAGGCTCACTCTTTCTTAGAAGAATCCTTGGAGCTGACTAGCGAGCATGTCGCCATATATTTTTCTCGTAATCTCGTCGTATCCTTTCAAGAAACACACTCTGATTTATTTGAAAAGATTAGGGGACGTCTTCAAGATAGTGCCAGTCGGCTTAGAAACAAAGGAGCTGATTATCTCGTATTTGCCTTAATCGACTTTGTCCTGGATGAGTATAATGATATGATAGATTCCATATCCGATGAGATCACTGACCTAGAAGATGATATCATGTCCAGACCAAGCGCAGAGGTAAAAGCTCGAATGCATAAGCTCAAAAAAGTTCTCATCCGCCTACGTAAGAGTTCTCTCCAACTGAGAGATGGCATCAATAAACTATCTCGTAGCGAATCACCCTACCTTTCTGCGCAAAATGCTGTATACTTCCGTGATCTCCATGACCAGAGTATCCACATCTCTGATAGAGTTGAGACAGGAAGAGAGTCCTTACATAGCCTCCACGACCTCTATACTTCTGAGTTAGGTTTTCGCATGAATAAAGTCATGCAATTACTCACACTTATATCTACCATATTTATTCCCATTACATTTCTTGCGGGAGTCTATGGGATGAACTTTGAGCATATGCCAGAGCTATCTTGGAAATATGCCTATCCTGTCTTCTGGCTTGTTCTTATATCACTAGGAATCGGACTCTTTTTCTTATTCAAGAAGAAAGGGTGGATAGAAATGGACTAAGAACTAGTAGACAAATCATAAATAAAAAAAGCCTTCTCTGACTTATAGGTCAGAGAAGGCTTTATGCAAAGTACAAGATCGGTAGATCTGTACTAGTAATTTACTTCACGATCACAAACTTCTCAACTTGGCGATCTGTAGCCGTACCAAATTCTAGGAAGTACATTCCAGCACTCATAGTACTTACATCAATCGTGCGATTGATCTGATTGGTATAGAAATCTTCTTGATACTGTACTACTCCTGCAGAATTGATGATACTCACTCGTGAGTCTACTACTTGCTGGAGCTGAATTCTGACTGTCAGATCAGTAAAAGCAGGTACAGGACTGAGTTGGAAATCAGTGACAAAATCAAGATCAGACACAGCAGATGAAAGACCTACTCTGTAGGGACCAAACACTTTCTCGCAATCATTTTCATCTCTTACGGATACAAAATATTCACCTTCTGGGACATCGATGAGATCCTCTGTAGTGGCTCCATTGCTCCATAGGAATCTGAGATCTCCTGTTCCACCCTCGATGTCTATCATTACTGATCCGTCAGAAGCTCCCTGGGAAGCATCCTCGATTTCTGCATCGCTCGCTGTGATTTCTATTGCTTCAGCGACCGTATAAGTTTCTGTCTTCTCATAGCCAAAGTCATCTGTAAGCATCATGGTGTAATCACCGGCTTCTAGATTCTCTATGACAAACTCGCTGGAGCTAAATCCACCAGGACCTGTCCAAGAGATGGCATACTCGGGTTGACCACCTGATGGCTCCACTTCGAGGCGTCCGATATCTCCAAAGCAAAGCACTTCATCAAAGGCAGTCTCATAGAGAAGCTCTGTAGCAAATGCTACATCCTGGCAATCTTCATCCTCGCCGCAGTCATTAGATGCAGTGAGACATATCTGGTACGTACCATTTTCATCAAATGTGATCATTACTTCTTCTCCTTGCTGACCATCATTCCAGCTCAGCTCAGTAGGATTCCCCTCTGATGTGCTGGTCACAAAGATGACACCGTCAATGACTTCATAGGTGAAGCTCGATACTGGATCTTCGCGTTCTTCTGCTACTTCAATGGTCATGACAGTTTCACATCCTGAGAGGACATTAACTACTGTCGCAGTATAAGTACCGGCGGCATCTACGGTAACATCCGTTGCATCATTATCGCCTACGATGTTACCATCATCAGTTGTCCATACGATGGAAAAGTCTTCTGCATTGCCTTCGATGACGGCAGATATGACAGAATTGAGTTCTATACAAGTGATAGGAGCGGGCTCGTCGATAGAGACTTCTGGTACGTCGCTGTTTTCCTCTACTGTAGCAGATGCCTGTCTTTCACATCCGTTGGATCCGATAGCTGTAGCGGTATATTCACCAGCCATAGCTACCTCGATACATTCTCCAGACTGTGGTCCTGAAGGTGTATCCCATATTACTTCCTCTGCTCCAGTGGTGACTGCACAAAGCGTCACTTCAGACTGGGCGCATCCTATGATTGCGTCTTCTACATCTACAGTCGGCACTTCTGTGTCTTGCTCTACTACGACTGTTTCGCTCAGTGAGCATCCACTGATAGAGTTCATGACGGTCAGAGTGTACGATCCGCCCTGATCTACAGATACGATTGCCTCGTCAGCTCCTTCTATGATATTTCCGTCCTCAGTCGTCCAGCTGTAAGTGATATGATCGCCTTGCTCAGATCCAGAACCATCTATCTCGAGTGATGTGACATCACATCCTATCTCGCCAGGCTCATCTACATCTACTGATGGGAAGTCCAGATTTTCTTCCACTGTCACACTCATCATATCCGTGCAGGTGGTCACGACATTGTATACGATCAGCGTGTACGTTCCACCTACGTTTACTACGGCCTCTAGCGTAGTAGCGCCTGAAACTATATTTCCGTCCGTAGTTACCCATTCGTACGCTACATCTGGACCTTGAGTAGATCCATCTCCGCTGAGAACAGCTTCTGTGACTGCACAGGTGATGACACTTCCGTCTGACTGGGCCATGGCCATCATTTCTTCTGCCTCGGCTATGTCAAATGACTGAGAGTCATCACATCCATTGGCATCGACTATCTCTACCGTGTGAGATCCTACTCCTAGATCAAAGACTCCAGAAGTATTGCTCTGAGAACCGATCGTATAGGTAAATGGAGCAGTACCACCACTGCTAGTGACGACCACAGTTCCCAGATCATCTATACAGTCTTGATCGCTTACTGCAAGAACATTGGTCAAGACTTCTGGCTCTTCTATCACATAGATAGCTTCCGTCTCACAGCCTAGAGCATCTGTGGCGATTACCGTATAGGTATCCGCAGTGAGATTGTCTATCATAGGTCCAGTGGCACCAGTGCTCCACTCATAGGTGAAGCCACCGTTCCCTCCAGTAGCTACTACCTCGAGTATCCCGTCTGCAGCACCAAAACAACTGATATCGCTTTCTTGCTCCGCATCTATAGAAGGCTCTGGCACACCAGTGACCTCGTAGGAATATTCTACAAAATAGCCGTTGCCATCCGTCACAGTGACATCATACGTATCAGGGACTAGTCCGTCTATACTTAGACCTGTCATACCATTACTCCAGACAGCTGTGATATCACCCTCTCCGTCCGTGACTTGCAAATCAATAGCTCCTGTAGCTCCACCACAGTCTGCATTAGTAATAGTCTCGGAAACTTCCATCTCAAAAGAGTTAAAGAACCAAGAATCCCATACAGCGATATTCGTTTCTTGACCGATTTCATATACACCATTCGTGTGATTGGCGGAGACCGCATATATGGTAGGATAGTATCCTATAGAATAATCTGTCGCCATTGTAGGAGCATTACTCGATGTAAGATCGATGAAAGGGAAATCATGACCTGTCACCCAATCGCCAAGTGTGCCACCGACACAGTCAGACTCTCCGTACAGACAAGGCTCGGTGGTACCTAGATCAGCCTCCACATAGAAGACCCTTATCTCATCTGTACCATCTGGACCATATGTATCATAGAGGGTCTCTAGGGTACCCGTATTGTGATAGTTCCAGCAAGGCCCGCACCAGGTAGCACTAAATTCTAGGACTACATGCTTGCCATCATCCAGCATGTCAGACATGTCATGTACCACGCCATTGAGATCAGTCGCAGTCCAGTCAGGAGCGCTGGTTCCATCTGGCAATTGCGCATACGCTGACACGGTGAAGCAGAGAAGAAACAGATAGGTAATGTGTTTTTTCATTTTCGTATTGGTTTGATTGATGAAGATGATGTGAAAGTTACTGCAATAGTTCATATATCGAAGTATTATAGAGGCAAAAAATAATCTTGTTGACCATTTCACCCCTCAATCTTCTACAAATGGTCTTCGATTGACTGATATGGGTGACTCATCTAATCGATGTCGGTCTGTGTGCGAGTAGCTACGCTAGGTGAGCACTCTGATTACAACACATCAGATGTAAGTCTACTCCGTCGAGCAATGGCTCGGGAGATCCTATACATAAAGAGGCCGTCCATCTGACGATGGGCGGCCTCTTTAGCTGATTTATAGCAGAAATAGGTTATCCTTACTGCTTGATAAATTTCACAGTTTCCATACCATCTGCGCTTTCCATCACGACCATGTAAGCACCAGATTGGAGTCCATTTACATCTCTTTGGTAGGTATTATATCCAGCTTGGACTATGATGCTTTCTGCGCTGATAGCTCTACCCATCATATCTGTAAGACTTACAAGCATCTCCGTATCTTGTGTACTGCGCATGATCACAGTCAGCTCATCCTGTACAGGATTGGGAGATACAGCCACATCTGATAGATACTCGATCTCTGTAGTGCTAGTGATCAGTCCTCTGTCAAGAGCTTCCTCCATAGTGACTGATGTGGCATTGTCAATGTTTCTACTTACGTCTATGAGTGCGGCGATTACGTGCATCTTATCCATGTCCCAGCTGTCTGGAATTGCGTAGGCATACTCGAGGATAATCGATTCACCAGGCATCAAGCCATCAGCAAATGCATTATTGTCACCACTAAAACCTAGTGGCACTGCCCGACCTACGTGATCATATTCCATGTCAAATGCAGGAACGGGGTTTGGACGGTTTTCATAGCCACCCATAGGGCCTTGACCACCTCCTGCGTAGAAGTTAGCTTGCGCCCAAGCTGGTGATGTACCTGTAAGATCATCTTCTGTGAGTATGAGGGCAAGTCTAGAGAGTCGATTGAGAGGAACATTGGCTGTGACCTCTATCGAAAATCTCACCAGTCCTGGCCCATCTTCCATCACGGCACCTACTTCCATAGTTGCTCTGGCCTCCTCTCCGATATACTGCAGGAATGGCCCTTCGAGATCTGATATCACACCAAATCCAGTATCTGAGGATTTTCTATTCACTGTAGCTGCAGGATATCCAGCAAATCCATGCTGACCATCATACCCACTGACTGCCATAGGATCACCATTGTGTACTGCTACACCGATGAAGTGATCAGGGTATTTTGCCGAAAGGCGATTCATAAATACCTCACCACGTGGACACCATCCACACCATGTACCAGTACCTTCTTCTACGACCACACCTTTACCCTCTGCTGGCACTACGCCGAGAAGAGTCCGAGAGACATAACTATTGCAAGATTCCTCATCTGGCTGTCCGCCGTTGATGGATTTCACTTCGATCACTAGGTTATTATCGCCTTCAGATAGCTCATAGTCTTGTTCTAGGTCAAAAGCTATGGACTCTCCTGTAGCCAGGTCTAATCCATCATAAGTAAATGTCTGGGGACCATCAGGATACTCGACACTAAGCTCGACTTCTGTAATATTTTCTAGGCCACGATTGGTGATGGTACCAGCAAGGGCCTCGGTCATACCTACCAGACCGCCTATGCTCGTCTCGTCAGCCTCTACAGACACATCATAGCCGTAAGACTGGACTTCATCAGTCCAATCAAAACTGACATCATCAACAAAGAAATCAGTATTGGCAGTAGGATATAGATTGAGAGAGGCGACTGCATTGGAAACATTCGTAAAGGCTCCAGCGCAGTTTCCATTGACGGATACTTTCCACGAGTTGTCCGTGAGATTGATCTCGTAGTCGATCTGATTCCACTGGCCTAGGACGACACGTGACTGTGCCACGAGTGCATTGTTCCCATCTGTAAACTGCACAGTCCCGTCAGGTTGGATAAACGTATTGTGTGAAAATACCTGATTGACCGTCTGTTCTCCTTGAAAATTCCAGTACGCTCCACCTCCGCCTTCTACGACGAATACATTAAATGAGAGCGAAAAAGTACCAGTGGTGTACTTATTCTTAAACGGTAGTACCATGTCATTGGGTCCACCACTAGCAGATCCTACTAGACGTATACTTTTTGTACCACTGAGGGCTTGAGCATCTGTAATCACCACATCCTCGGTGGATCCTGGAGCATTACTCCAAGTATTCCAGTCTGGAGATGACTGTGCCAGACGCGCACCTACGTCATAGGACTCAAAGTCGTCCGAGAAACTAGTCTGAGCCGTCAGACAAACACCTAGGCATAGTGCTAATATAAAGGTTGAGTAAAATTTCACCATAATAAGTTTGTATTAGTAATCAAATTGAGTAGTTGTATGGCCGACGAGCAAGCTCAGGGCCCAAGATTGAGTTGTCCGCGAAAGTAACACTGATAGTTCACCCCTCAAAGTATTATTGCATATTATATTCATATTCTTGTCTCTCAGTCCGTGGCTATCATCACTACCGATATCGACCTCATAGCGTTGCACTTATCACAGGGCAAACTCGCCGCTATACCTACCGAAACCGTGTACGGTCTGGCTGGAGCAGCTACTGATGTACAAGCCGTCTCTCGTATATATGAGGTCAAAGGTCGACCTACATTTGATCCTCTGATCATCCATACACACCATATCGCTGCGCTAGATGACTATATCGTCGCTCCTTCGGGACTTGCTCTTGAGCTACTTCGCACCTATGCTCCTGGACCACTTACCCTACTCTGTAAGAGAAAATCCACCATACCAGACTTGGTGACATCTGGGCTTCCTACGGTCGCCGTACGTCTACCTTCGCATCCCCTTTGCAGAGCGCTCTTACAGCGCCTTGACACTCCTATTGCCGCGCCGAGTGCCAATCCATTTGGCTACATCAGCCCTACTCGAGCAGCACATGTGCAGCTGCAGCTAGGGGATCGCATCGACTACATACTCGATGGTGAAGTGTCTTCTGTAGGTCTGGAGAGTACTGTACTCGAAGTACGCGATGGAGAGATCTACGTCCTCAGACAAGGCGCTATCACGACAGAGATGCTCGCCACACACGGCGTCCCAGTACACGTGCAGACCAGTGCTAGCAACCCACGGAGCCCAGGTATGCTCACACATCACTATGCACCACGGACACCATTGACTCATGCCTCGGCGGCAGAATTGCTAGATCAGCATGAGGCTGATCGCATAGGCTATCTTGCATTTGAGGCTGTACCTGAGGGCTTGTCAGCCAAATGCGTCTGTACACTAAGCCCATCAGGCTCCCTTCCAGAGGCTGCACGCAATCTATTTCACATGCTGCGTCAGCTCGATCAGATGGACGTGGAGATCATAGGATTTGAATACGTCCCAGATCATGGTCTTGGGAGGGCTATAAATGATAAACTCAGACGAGCCTCTGCTGGGCGCTCCTAGCGAGTAATATCTCTAGCCAATGGTTAAAGTAATCCTAGGATCAACCGTCCTATATACCTGGGACGACTACAAGGGTGTTACCTCCAATACATCAGCCAGTATGTACTATGAGAGACCTTGCATTTGCCATCGTGTGCACACTTATGTGGGCCATCACCGTACAAGGATTTAAGTCTCCATCACCACAGGTAATATGTGCTATGACGGAATGCAGTGTCATAGATAGCGTCTGTGCAGTCGACCACCAGAGCTATCATCTCCGACCTTAGCACGGCTCCAGAGCCCATGGTGCATGCAGTACCTTTGTAGTAGTGTCTAGCCCCGATAGATCCAGAGCATTTGGTACTGAGCCTCTCGTGAAGTTGCTCCGCCAGCAAGCAGTGCCAGCAGCAGTGGGAATTCTGATGCTGTCTATCTATGGCATCGTGGATACGGTTTTTGTAGGTAGATGGGTGGGGCCAGACGGGATAGGTGCTATCACTGTCGTGCTACCTATCATGTATCTATTTGCTAGTATAGGGCTGGCGGTGGGTGTGGGCGGATCATCTATACTGTCGCGTGCCCTTGGGGCTAATGATCCGCAGAGGGCCGCTTTGAGTTTTGGCAATATGATATCTATCACGCTGGGACTTAGTATACTGCTATCTATGCTGTCGTTCTTCTTTATGGAGGAGATTCTCACGGCATTTGGTGGCAAGGGCTCGGTCAAAGCGCCCGCACTAGAATACTTCCGCATCATCGTCCCAGGTATACCATTTCTCGCATGGGCGATGATGGCTAATAATGTCATCAGAGCCGTAGGTCATCCCAAAGTCGCCATGGTCACCCTCATCATTCCTGCTGTGACTAATGTGATCCTGGACCCTATCCTGATCGTCTGGCTAGACATGGGCATGTCTGGCGCGGCCCTCGCCACCACATCAGCTTACATTGCCAGTGCTGCCTTCACGGCGATCTTCTTCCTACGGGGTAAGAGTGGTATAAAGCTGACAGCTCGCGACTTCATACCAGATGGCGCGATCGTGGCCGAGGCTTCTTCACTTGGCTCGGCTACGCTTGCTCGACAAGGCTCTGTGAGTATTTTTTATCTTATCTTGAATAATGCGCTCTTTGCTCAGGGCGGTGAGATCGGGCTCAGTGTATTTGGCATCGTCAATCGCTTCTTACTATTTGCTATCTTTCCCATACTCGGAGTCACGCAGGGCTGCGTACCTATCATAGGATACAACTATGGAGCTGAGCTCTGGACTCGCGTGCGCAAGATTGTAGGACTCTCCATCAAGAGCTCCACCCTACTGGCCTTTATCATTTTTGGCGTCATCATGCTATATACGCCTCAGCTGGTCCGGCTATTTACTACGGATGAGCAACTTATCAAGCTCACGATACCAGCTATGAGAATCGTATTTGCCATGACGCCTGTCATCGCCATCAATCTTATAGGAAGTGCCTATTATCAGTCCATAGGTAAAGCTTGGCCAGCGCTTGTACTTACACTGACTCGGCAGATTCTATTTTTGATTCCCTTAGTACTGATCTTACCACGATTCTATGGGCTCAATGGTATCTGGGTGAGCTTCCCCATAGCAGATATGGGTGCTTCTGCAGTTACCTTCATCTTTCTGGCATCGCAGCTCAAGCAACTCAGAGCCAAGGAAGCCGAGGCAATGCTGCCATGATACAATGATCATGGTAGTGGAAACAAACGTCTATCTGGGAATCACCATTTGACCTCCGCAACTTTAAGGGCCAAAGCTTGCTAATAGAACACCATGACCAGAGGACGATGGACGTCCGTACATCTCGTGATCTGACTTAGTTGATATATCTACGCCAGATCTACTGTTGATACTTCTCTATGGAGCGCTCGATCTCCTCTATGCGGTTCTCAGGGTCTGGATGCGTGCTGAAGAACTCTGGCTGGCGATCGCCACCTCCAGAAGCCTCCTTGAGGATGCGCATGACATCCTTGAGCTGATGGGGATCATAGCCAGATTTGATCATGAATCGTACGCCTAGATCATCACTCTCAAGCTCATGACCGCGACCGTACTTCATATTCACCACATTAGCAATCATCTGTGCTGCCTGCGCGGTACCGTAGTCACCTGTCGCGAGCACTGCTGCGCCCGTCAGATCCTTAGCGAGTTGCTGCTTAGACACACGCTCTGCACTGTGTCTGCCGACTACGTGCCCGATCTCATGCCCTAGGACACCTGCGAGTTGATCTTCTGTCTCCAGTCGACTATATAGTGCCTGCGTGATGAAGATCTGACCACCTGGAAGTGCAAATGCATTGACCGTGCGCGGATCAGCCAATAGATGAAAATCATAGCGATACGGCGTGTGACGGGCCGCACTATTGCGCACAAGCTTCTGGCCCACTGACTTGACATAAGCCTGTAGCTCTGCGTCTTGGTACAGACCACCATGCTGCTGGATGATCGTAGGAGTGCTATTGAGACCCAGAGCAATCTCCTGCTCCACCGTCATACCTATCTGTTGCTTCTGTCCAGTGACCTCATTGTACTGCGTATTACTGAAGTAGCGCACCAGTGCAAATGCCACAAATACAAGTGCAATGATGAGTCCTCCTCCGCGTCTGCGCCTTCTACGTCCTGTGGGATATCTTCTCTGTTGTCTGTACATAGTCTGTATATGATGGGGTAATATTACAAGATGTTCACTCGTGATACCATCCTCACCTTGTATATACTCTCATCTAGTGACCAATAGTTCCTGCAGCATAGCAATCTCCACGGTAATAGCTGTGGTGCTGTCTCTCTCGCCACTATACTCTTGGTCGCAGTCCTCAGTCGATTCCACAGGAACTGATCATCGCCTGCTTCCTCTTGCATTTTTCCTGCCAGAGACGGGTTTTGCTTTAGGTGGTCTCGGAATATTGACCTTTCGCTTGCCAGGTGAGGATCAGAGCTCTCGCCCGAGTCAGATCATTTATAGTGCAGCTTATACCACGCGCGGTCAGCTACTGCTCTTTGCACCCTTTGAGATCTATGCCAATGATGGCAAGCGAAGGCACCTGGGAGAGCTAGGGTACTATCGGTTCAGCTATAGCTTCTTTGGACTAGGGCCAGACAGCATGCTGGAGGATGAAATCATCTACCGCGCCAATTTTCCTCGACTGCAGTACACCAGTCTATGGGAGGTAAAGCCAGGGCTACTCTTAGGTGCTGGGACTAAGTATGATCACTTTTCACTTCCAGATCTGGCCGAGTTGACAGAGACATGCGCCTGCACACCTCCTGGATCAGATGGAGGCCATGTGATGATGTGGTCTGCCACGGCGATGTATGATTCTAGGGACGAGCTATTCTACCCTACTCGCGGACTCTTCACCCAGATCACCCATGATAGATCGTGGTCAGGAGTACTCAGTGACTATCGCTTCTCTCGGGTGACTGTGGATCTTCGCGGCTATCTAGAGATGGGACAGGTAGGCATCGTCGCCACTCGACTCTATGCTATGCGTACTAGCGATGGCACGCCCTTTTATCATCAGCCATATATCTCAAGCGGATCACTGAGTCGCGGATATCCAGATAGACGCTTCATCTCAGATCAGATCCTCTCATGGCAGCAGGAGCTGAGATTCTTGATCAAAGGAAGATTCTATGGTGCAGGATTTTATAGCCTGGCGCACGTCGGGAAGGACCTGCAAGCTAGTTCGCTGCGATGGTCAGTGGGTACTGGGGTCCGCTATCTACTGGATGAGGCGGAGGGTACACGCATCAGACTTGATGTAGGAGCACAGCCAGACGGGTGGAACTTTTACTTCACGGTCAATGAAGCATTCTGACCATAAGGGCGGTGAGAAATCACTGCTGAGGGATATCGCGATAGTTTCCTAGATCGAGTGTCCAGTCGTATGAGCGGTAATCGATTTTCTTAGGCTTCTCGGTAGTGATATCGTAGTCGGTCAAGATTTTCTTGACACCACTCTTGCAACCAAAATCACCGCGAAACCAATTGAACAGTGCCACCACCTCAGCCGTCATGGTCTCTCCGTCATAGACCGTAGTCTCTCGGAGAAACTCCGTAGTCATGAAGTCCATTTCCTCACTGATCTCATCTGGATGGTAGATGGCCACTGGTGGGCAGTCTCTGGCACCGCAGTTGAGAGCAAAGTGTATGCGCCAATCTTTGTCCTGTACTCTCAGGTCGCGCTCCCAGCGTGGTGGGAAGATCTTTCCTATGATCCCCAGTCCCCATGGCAGTGCAGAGTGCCTGATGATGCCGTGCTCTATCTGCTCAAATGACATGGTGCGGCCAGCGATCTGTACGCGCGGCTCTGAGAAAAATGCTCTACGGTCCTCATAGAGATCGGGCTGTTCTGTGAGGACATATTGGATGTAGGCATTGTAAACATTCACCCAGAAAGCCAGTCGCTCGGCATCTGTATCTATCTCCTGTACGATCTCGTCATGCGTGCTCGCGCGGAATATCGCTAACTGGTCATCTACCGCCTTCCCATCTCGTAGATTTTCTAGCATTTCTACGCTAGTCGTCATGTAGCTTTGCTGGGAGTAAGCGGGGACTTTCGTCCAAATGAGTAGGAGAAAAAATCCAATTACTCTCATAAAATCTGTTCGTCTATGCATCATCGTATATAGGAAAGAACGCGCCGCGTAAAATGTTATCATATCTTCTATGCAAAGTCCTCTATGAGACTGAGTATTATCATACCAGCATACAACGAAGCTGAAAATCTCGCTGAGCTCTTACCTCACCTGCTACAGACCGCTCATGAGCATCTAGAGATCACTGTCGTCGACTCACCTGAGAGTACTGACCATACGGAGGATGTATGTGAGAGCTACGCGCCAGTGCGCTATGTGCGATCAGATCAGGCTGGGCGAGCTGTGCAGATGAATCTCGGCGCCCTGCACAGTCGCGGTGATGTACTGTGGTACGTGCATGCTGATGTCAGGCCGCCCGTAAACTATGCAACCCTCATAGGCGCTCAGATAGAGAAGGGTGATGGCTACGGCTTTTTCTCCTACAGATTTGATCCAGAGAGCTGGCTTCTCCGCTGGAACAGTCGATATACCCAGGGTGACGGCATGTTCGCTGGAGCAGGAGATCAATGTCAATACTTTACCAGAACGACATGGCAACTCATGGGTGGATATGATGAGAAGTACTGCATCATGGAAGACTTTGACATGACGCGTAGAATCCGAGCGGCGGATGTACCCTACTCCATCATTACCGATAATGTCGTAGTCAGCTCGAGGAAGTATCAGAAGAACAGCTGGCTACGCGTCAATTTGATTAATCTATGGGTATTTATTCACTATCGCTTGGGATGCAGACCGTCCAAGCTCCAGCGCCTATACTCCTCCCTATTGCGTGACTAACTGCTCGTAGAAGAATTGACAGCATCAGCTCTCAGTCTGGCGCAGCATCGATAGCGATCCTCGTGATAAAAGTCGTAGAGCTCATCGAGATGATCCACACATTCTTGGAGTCCTATATCAGCTGCCCAAGCCAGCAGCCCCTTGGGGTAGTTGACACCTTTGGTCATGGCTAGCTCGATATCGTCTCGAGAAGCGACGCCATAGTGAAGAGCATCGTATGCCGCATTGATCAGCATGACGATGATCCTATCTGCAATATCTTGCAAGTGCTGGTCTGAAGCTGTGCTGATGAGAGGCTCAGCGTCCTCTCGATAATCATAGAAGCCTTTTCCGGATTTCCGCCCCAGGTAGCCAGCTTCTACCAGACGCTTCTGAGAGAAGCTCGGTACAAAGCGTGAATCATAGAAAAATGCCTCAAAGACCGTCTCCGTCACCTTATAGTTAACATCATGACCTATGTAATCCATGAGAGCAAACGGTCCCATACGGAAGCCACCCTTCTGGGTCATCGCTCTGTCAATATCTATAGGCTCAGCCATACCCTCCTCATAGATTCTGATGGCCTCACTGTAGAAGGGTCTCGCGATGCGATTGACAATAAAGGCGGGTGTGTCTTTTGCCACCACCGGTACTTTTCCCCATGCAGTAATAAGATCTGTACACGCCATGGTACAGGCCTCAGCCGTCTGCAGCGCTGGTATGATCTCCACGAGCTTCATGAGAGGCGCTGGATTAAAGAAGTGTAGACCTATACATCTGTCTGGAGCCTCCAGAGCCCTGGCTATAGACGTGATAGAAAGGCTGCTCGTATTACTCGCTAGGATGCATTCCTTACTCACTATCTCCTCTAGTTGCTTGAATACACTTTGCTTCACCTCGAGCGATTCTACGATGGCCTCTATGATAAGTCCCGCATCCTTGACCGCAGAGAGGTCTGTACTGAAGTGCAGATTGCCAAATGCAGCCACGGCGTCTTGATCGCTGATCTTGCCTTTTGCCGACAGGCGCTGAATAAAATGATCCAGCTGCTCGCGTGCCGCTAGCAGTGTATCTTCATCCCGCTCTACGAGTACTGTCCTATGACCATGCAGTGCGGCGATCTGAGCTATGCCGCGCCCCATGGTTCCTGCGCCGATGACGCCTATGATGTGATCTGCTGTGAATGACATATCTCTATTATACTTCTGATGAGACACCAAAGCTACGCAGAGCAGAAAGCCCTCGATCAAGATCCGTCAAAACCGTGCGAACTTCTATGTGTGACCTGAGGCAACAGTACTACGTCATATCTACATATCACGATATGACAATCACGCGACATATAGAAATAAAACCATATCTTGCGCAGTCATAATCAGACACTTACTACCAATCATTTTCATCAAAACAAACAATTATGCTTAAGGAATTCAGAGATTTTATCATCACAGGTAATGTGGTGGAGTTTGCGGTAGCTGTAATCATGGCAGCTGCGATAGGAGCTGTGGTCAATGGCTTTGTCGTAGACATCATCATGCCTGTCATTGGCCACTATGCTGGAGGTATGGATTTTGCGGATCTGCACTATGCACTAGACGGTAATGACTATCCATCAGTAGCTGCGGCTAGTGAGGCTGGGGCCGCTGTAGTAGCTTATGGTAGATGGATCAATACGATCATCAGTTTGATCGTGGTAGGCTTCATCATGTTCCTCATCGTGAAAGGATACAACAAACTACAGAAGAAAGAAGAAGCAGTAGCTGGACCTACGGCAGAGGAGCTTCTTGCAGAGATCAGAGATGCATTGAAATCTGGTAGATAATCTCTGCTTAGCACCCTGCTAGATCCTTGTGATCAGCATATGCGCTAAGCCATACAAAAAAGACCTGCCCTCATCCAGAAGGCAGGTCTTTTCTATTAGTAACAGTGATAACCATCGAGGGCGACTCGTATGGCTTTACTAGCCAGTGTATAGCACAATCGTATATCTGCGACTAGCCAGTAATTTCTATGGGTGGCTGGTTACCTGGATGGTGGTATACATATATAAGTAGTAAGATCAGACCTGCTATCGCAAGTAGCACGATTCCAAATCCAGCTCCTTTTTTTCCTGCGTTTTCGATATGGGACATAGTCTATAAGTATTTGCGCTGCAAAGTAAAGGAAATCAAAGCGATCTTGTTGTTCATTCTCATGGCCACTTTGCCATAGCCACGCACGCACGCTCTAGGTCTGCGCGCTCTGGCTCGGTACATAGTGGTGCCATCTTCTCATAGCACATCTTGTGATAGCTATCGATATAGTCTATGTCGCCTGGACTGAGAAGATCACAATCGATCAACTTTTTCTCCAGCGGGTATACGGTCAAGTCTTCAAATGACAAGAAGCCGTCCTCATCCTCGCGACAGACTATCAGGTTCTCTATTCTGATGCCGTAGGCGCCGTCTTTGTAGAAGCCAGGCTCATTAGATGATACCATCCCTGGCACATGTGCAGTGGTTCCTCGCTGACTCAGAGCATTCGCAAAGCCCTGTGGTGCCTCGTGGACATTCATGAAGAAGCCGACGCCGTGACCCGTACCATGCAGAAAGTTCTTACCATCTTGCCACAGATACTGCCGCGCGAGCATATCCAGCTGTATGCCGCGAGTGCCGTGAGGAAAGCGCGCTTGCGCTAGAGCTATAAAGCCTTTGAGCACCAGCGTGTACATTTTCTTTTCTTCATCAGTGGGAGTAGAAAGATGAAATGTGCGAGTGATATCAGTAGTACCATCCAGGTACTGACCTCCACTATCTATGAGTAACATACCATCCGCACTGATGTCTTTACTGCTATGCTCACGTGCGCGATAGTGGATCACAGCACCATTGGACTTATATCCTACGATAGGATGGAAGCTCTCTCCTACAAAGTGGTCCATCGTAGCACGATAGTATGTCAAGCGCTGCGCTAGCTCATACTCCGTGACAGTCCTACTTTGGAGCTCTTGCTCCAGCCACCGCATAGTCCGGTAGATAGCGACGCCATCTTTGGGCATCACATCTCTGAAGTGCTGGACCTCGGTATCGTTCTTGATCGCCTTGTGATACATAGGTATGGTGCCCGCCTTGACCACCTTGTGAGAGGCGAGCGCATCCCAGGCCTTGCGACTCGTATACGCCGGATCAAGCAAGATCGTCTCGTCCTCACTGATCGTAGAGAGGTAGGAAGATAGATCACTATAGTCGTGGAGATGCACGCTATCCGCGGAGAGAACTTCCTTCAAAGCCAGAGAGATCTTTGACAGATCTATAAATAAATGCGCTTCACTCCTGGTCACCATCAGATAGGAGATAAACACAGGATTACAGTCCACATCAGAGCCCCGTAGATTAAGCGTCCACGCCACAGCGTCTAGAGGAACGATGAGGTGCATACTCGCGCCATAGTCTGTCATCTCAGCACGTATATCCGAGATCTTCTCAGATCGAGTGCGACCTGCGTAGCGCAGATCATGCTCATAGACAGGCTCTGAAGGTAGCCCCGGCCTGTCCTCCCATATCGTCTCAAAAGGATCAAGATCATAGCGTAGACCGATGCCATGCTGACTGAAGCGATCAGAAAATCGCTTATATCGCGACTGGGAGAGTACAGATCCATCCATCGCTACCGTGGATCCCTGTGGTAGTTCATCGCATACGTAACTCAGGTACTCAGGATCACCAGACACGAGTAACTTGTGCAACACCACTTCCGAATCAGCGAGCTGATCCTCTGCTTGAAGAAAATATCTACCATCAGTCCACAGTCCTGCATGAGTACGAGTCACCACTACCGTACCCGCCGATCCGTCAAATCCGCTGATCCACCCCACTGCCGCATAGCGACGTGGTACATATTCACTCTGATGTGGATCACCACTCGCCACTATCACTGCGTCTACATCGTGATCCTTCATCCATGCACGCAGCGCCGCCAGTCTATCATTTACCATCATCGCAAGACTATTTTCAAGAATATATTAAAAAAAATTATAATATGTAAATCATTTGCACTTAACTTCGAAGCTCCAAATCATCCCAGCTGCCATAGATAACGAACTACCTACTACTCGTCATTGTTAATCACTAAGATAGCCGCATTCCATGCTACGTCAGAAACTTAAGCAGCAACAACTACAAAAATTATCTCCCCAGCAGATTCAGCTCATGAAACTGCTGCAGGTCCCTACGATCAATCTGGACCAGCGGATCAAGGAAGAGCTCGAGGCTAATCCTGTCCTGGAAGAGGGTGAGCATAGCGACGATCTACCATCGCTAGAGAAGGAGGATGATCCACAGGAAGAGTCACAAGAAGACTTTGAGCTAGATGAGTACATCAGCGATTACATAGAAGATGATCCGATGAGCTACTCGAGTTACCAATCTCAGCAGCATGATGAGGACGTCAAGCGGCCGCAGGTCGAGATGTTTCGCAGTTTTCATGATTATCTCGAGGAGCAGTGGGGCATGAAGCAGATTAAGGATCCCCGCAAAAATCTTATAGCCCTCCAGCTCATAGGAAGTGTGGACGCAGATGGTTACATCCGCAGAGATCCCATGGATCTGTGTGATGACCTGCTATTTGCTCACAATCTTGATGTCACTGAGGCTGAGGTGCAGGAAGTCCTAGGGTTCATACAGACATTTGATCCACCAGGTGTAGGTGCCAGAGACTTGCAAGAGACTCTCCTGATCCAGATCAGGCTCAAGATCCAGCAAGATATACATGGCAACGGAACACTGACTCGCAAGCGCCGTGCAGAGAAGATACTAGAGGAGCACTTTGATGCATTCTCTAAGAAGCACTACGAGAAACTCTCACGTGCCATGGATCTAGAAGATGATGTGCTCAAGGGCGTCATAGACGAGATCCTCAAGCTCAACCCAAAGCCTGCGAGCGCCTTTCAAAATGCACGTGCTACCAGATCTCAATACATCTTACCAGATTTCATCGTAGAAAATAGAGATGGTGAGCTCGAGCTACGTCTCAATAGTAAAAACGCTCCAGACCTCCGCATCAATGCCTACTACGCAGACATGCTACGATCCTTTAACAATCGCCGAGAAAATAACGGTGTCAGCAAAAAAGACAAAGAGGCCGTCATGTTCATCAAGCAGAAGATTGATAGCGCAAGATGGTTTATTGATGCTATTCATCAGCGCCAGCAGACGCTCTACAAGACGATGTACGCCATCCTTCAGTACCAGAAAGAGTACTTCCTCACTGGTGACGAGCGTAATCTCAAGCCCATGATTCTCAAGGATATAGCGGAGTTGACTGCCCTTGATATCAGCACCGTCAGCCGTGTGGCAAATAGCAAATACGTGCAGACTGAGTTCGGCACGCGCCGACTCAAGGACTTCTTCTCCGAGTCTGTACAGAATAGCGATGGCGAAGAAGTAAGTACCCTAGAGGTCAAAAAAATTCTCCAAGATGTGGTCGAGGAAGAGAATAAAGTCAAGCCACTCTCAGATGAAAAACTTAAGTCCGCTCTCGAGCATCGCGGTTACAATATCGCACGTCGCACCATTGCTAAGTACCGAGAACAATTAGGTATTCCCGTCGCTCGTCTGCGGAGAGAATTTGCTTAATCTCTGGAGCTATGTGACCTCAGTGTGAAGCTACTAATTGGGACTGGGGCTTTCGCCCAAAAATTCTGCTCCACATTGTAAATGGATATATCTCCAGGAGTCTTGAGACCTAGCGAAAGTCACTAGACGTAAGTGGTGAATAGGGCTTTCGCCCAAATAGCACGATACTACTAGCTGTAGACCGCTACATAATCTCTGAAAGCACGCGACAGACTCCCTCCACCGATTCTCGAACTTCCTGCTCAGACATCGTCAGCGGTGGCGTGATCCGTAGTGCTCTTGGCTCAAAGAAAAACCGCCCTACCAAATAGCCTGCCTCATGCAGCTGACTCACCGCCACATCCAGCTGCCTAGCACTCGGTAATACGACAGATATATATAGCCCTCGCTGACGTAGAGTAATCTGCGGAAGACTGCTCAGCCCGTCACGCCACAGCTCACCCATGGCGACACTGTGGGCAAGCAGGTCAGTCTCTATCAGTAGTTTCCAGACTGCCACTGCACCTGCCATGGCCACGGGATGACCACCCATACTACTGATATGTCCAAAGACAGGATCATGGGTAAACTTGCCGAGCAAATCGCGCTCACCACACAGAGCCGCCACAGGAAGTCCACCGCCCATAGCCTTGGCAAGACAGAGCAGATCTGGCCTCGCAGCTACTTGCTCATGGGCAAATATGGATCCGCATCGCCCAAATCCCGTCTGTATCTCGTCATACACCAGCAGAGCCCCCACCTGTGTGCATCTCTCTCGCAAGCGCATATGGTAGTCACCTTCTGGAATGGCGATTCCTGTAGCAGACTGATAGACCTCCGTGATGACAGCCGCTGTACGATCAGTGATACAATCCAGATGCTCGAGCTTTCCAAATTCAATATGCTTTACATTGGGAATCAGCGGTCTATATGCACCAGTAAACTGTAAGTCATCCATCAGCGACAGTGAGCCCTGCGTACTACCGTGGTAGCTCCGCTTCATACTGATAATCTCAGTGCGACCGGTGACTCTCCGACTGAGCTTCATAGCCGCCTCTACAGTCTCCGTGCCCGTAGTGAGCAGATAGGACTGTGATAGATAAGGATAGCGGACCGCGACCTGCTCGGCCCATATGGCCTGGGTATGCTGTCTGTGTTCGCCGTAGACCATGGTGAAGCTGTACTGATCTAGCTGGTCCTGATAGGCTCTGAGAATTGCAGGATGCCTATGACCAAAGTTGTTGATGCAGATTCCTGATAGCAAATCCGTGTATCTACGTCCTGCTTGATCATAGATATAACTACCCTCTGCTTTGCTCACCTCAAAGCCCATAGGCCAGGGATTAGTCTTAGCCACCCTGCTCCAGTCTATGTGCTCAGTGCTCATAGAGCAAAGATAGGAGTGCCAGGTGGTGTGACATGAGGCTTCAGCACAAGTCTACATATATGTAAGAGGGACTAAGTGCCGTCCTGCGGACGCCAGGGCACTGCGCTCAGGCAGCTCATCGGTTAAAGTTTACTAAAAGCGACTGGCACGGCGTTTGTATATAACAATAGCACGTCACTTATCTTATACTTTTATATCTACTAACCTGATTGGTAATGATGAAGAACACACTATTTGCTCTGCTCGTCACTCTGGTGGCGATGGCTGGAGCACGAGCGCAAGGCATTGATTTTTTTGAAGGAAGCTGGGAAGAAGCGCTGGAGCTAGCAGCTGCAGAGGACAAGCTGATATTCGTAGATGGCTATGCTGCGTGGTGTGGACCATGCAAGCGCATGGCCAGAGACGTATTTCCACAAGCGGAGGTGGGAAGCTACTTCAATGACAACTTTGTATCCATCAAGATGGATATGGAAAAGGGTCAGGGAATTGACTTTCGTAAAAAGTATCCCGTGCGAGCATTCCCTACCTTGTTTTTTATAGCCCCATCGGGCAAAGTCGTACTCAAGGAAACAGGCGCTCGCAAGGCCAATGACCTTATCACACTTGGAAAGACAGCGCTGAGTAAAAGTGATCAGACCGCTACTTTCCAGAAGCTCTACGATGAGGGCGATCGCAGTTACGCTACCGTATACAATCTCGTCCGTGGTCTCAACAAGGCTAACAAGCCAACCCTCGCCATAGCTAATGAGTACATCAATGCCCAGGATGATCTGAGCTCAGAGGATCATTTACGTTTTTTGCTTGAGGCAACTACCGAGGCTGACTCGCGCATATTTGACTTGACGGTAGAGAACCGCGACGCGATCATTGCCCTCGAGGGCAAAGAGGCGTATGAGAACAAACTCTATAAAGCCGGAATGCAGACCGTCGCTAAAGCAGCAGAGTACCAGAGCCAATCGCTCTATAAGTCCACTCTCAAAAAAATGAAAAAGCAGATTCCTAGCCGCTACAAAGAATTTAGCTATTACGCTAGTCTCAACTTTGGTAAGGCTACTGGAGACGCTGGCTCATATCTCAAAAGCGCCAAGAAGTATGTCAAATCAGACATAGGCACTGATGCTCGCAAGCTGCATAGACTGAGCCAAGAGATGGTGCAGCAGTGGAATACATCTGACAGCGATGTACTAGCATATGCCGCTGAACTGTCTCAGACGGCCGCCATGAATGGTGGCAGCAGTATCTACTATCACCAGTGGGCGACAGTCCAGTACCTGCAAGGTGACAAAGACGCAGCAGTATCTACGCTAGAAAAAGCCATTGCCGTCGCTCGCGAAGAGAAGGCTAATCCCGCTCGTATAGAAGCACTCCTCGCTAAGATCAAGGCTGAGAGCTAGGATCTACACGTGCAAGTCAAGATCTAGATAGACTGGACAGTGATCTGAGTGCATAGCGTCAGTCATGTGACCCGCTTCTTTGATACCCTGACGGAGATCCGCACTTACCGCGATATAGTCTATGCGCCATCCTTTGTTGCGCTGACGAGATCCCGCCCTATAGCTCCACCAGCTATAGCTACCTTCTGCCTCAGGATAGAGATGTCTGTAAGCGTCCGTGAAGAGATCGCCAAAGTACCCGTCCATCCACGCACGCTCCTCTGGTCTATATCCTGAGGGCTTGTCTTTTCTAGTAGGATTGTGAATGTCTAGATCGAGATGCACTACATTGTAATCACCCAGTACGATGAGTCTTGGGTATTTCTTGAGCAGCTGCTCTATATAAGGGCGGAAATAAGCCAGATAGTCCATCTTGTAGGCATGGCGCTCTTCGCTAGATGAGCCTGATGGAAAGTAGCAATTGAGGATGGCCAGATCATCATAGACGGTGAGGACATTCCTCCCTTCTCGATCATATCGATCATCCCCTATGCCTGTCTGCACGAGCAGTGGAGATGCTTGGGATAGTGTGAGCACGCCAGAGTAGCCTTTTTTCTCAGCACTATGCCAGTGTGCCTGGTATCCCATGCCTTGTAGTTCTGTAAGATCTACTTGCTCAGGATGTGACTTAGTCTCTTGGATACACAGCACATCTGCGTCCGTGGAAGCGAGCCATTCTACGAGGCCTTTTTTCATAGCGGCACGGATGCCATTGACATTGTAAGAGATGATTTTCATAAAAGTGTAGCAGCGGAGAGGCTCATTTTGTTGCGCTGATAGTGGGAGAATTACCACCTATTGGTCATCCGAGACTATGACTTGTGACAATACGCAGGCTTTTACCTTTGCGGGCTTAATCATAGATAGACAGATCAGATGTACAGGACACACAATTGTGGAGAGCTGCGCAGCAGCGATATAGGCTCAGAGGTAACGCTCAGTGGCTGGGTAGCAACTAATAGAGATCTAGGCGGCATGACATTTATAGATCTGCGCGATCGCTACGGCATCACGCAGCTGACATGCAATATGGAGAGTAATGCTGAGCTCTGTGAGCAGGCGCGCGGTCTTGGTAGAGAGTACGTCATCCAAGTGCAAGGAGTCGTGCGCGAGCGATCCAGTAAAAATGCTCAGCGTGCCACTGGCGACATCGAGATCGAGCTATCCTCTCTCTCGGTGCTCAATGCGTCGGAGACGCCTCCCTTTACGATCGAGGACGAGACTGATGGTGGTGATGAGATACGTATGCGATATAGATACTTGGATCTACGCCGCAGTCCTGTGCAGTCGCAGATAATATTCAGATCGAGAGTGGCGCAGGCACTCAGGAAGCATCTGAGCTCGCAGGATTTTGTAGAGATTGAGACCCCTTTCCTCATCCGGAGTACGCCCGAGGGAGCACGCGACTTTGTAGTTCCGAGCAGGCTCAATCCAGGTCAGTTCTACGCATTGCCACAGTCACCGCAGACTTTTAAGCAATTACTGATGGTGAGTGGATTTGATAAATACTTCCAGATCGTAAAGTGCTTTCGCGATGAGGATCTGCGAGCAGATCGTCAGCCCGAGTTTACCCAGCTCGATTGCGAGATGTCATTTGTGACACAGGAGCAAGTGCTCCAGACTTTTGAGGGACTCGTGAGATCTGTCTGGAAAGATATCCTGGAGGTAGACCTCCCCGCCTTTCCACGTATGAGCTATGACGATGCGATGAGCCAGTACGGGATCGATAAGCCAGACATCAGATTTGATATGAAAATCAAGGACTTGACTGACTTGAGTCAGGGGCATGGTTTTCCTGTATTTGACAGTGCCGAGTGTGTGCTGGGTATAGCTGCACCAGGCTATGCGGACAAGATGAGTAATAAGGACCTCAAAAAACTCACCGAGTGGGTCCAGCGACCACAGATAGGAGCAAAGGGACTTGTCTATGTCAAGCTCTCTGACGATGGCACTATCAAGTCATCTGTAGGAAAGTTTTATACAGAAGATCAACTTCGCGGCTGGGCCGATCATATGGGCGCTGTCAAGGGTGACCTGTTACTCATCCTTTGTGGTGAAGAAGAAAAGACACAGAAGCAGCTCGGGCAGTTGAGACTTGAGATGGGTGACCGCCTAGGCTTGAGAGATGAGTCGATTTTCGCCCCGCTGTGGGTGGTTGACTTTCCGCTTCTCGAGTGGGATGAGGAGAGCAATCGATTCCATGCCATGCACCATCCCTTTACCTCACCTAAGCAAGAGGACCAAGCGCGCATGCTGACTGGCGATCATGAAACCATGAAAGCTCTCCGTGCTGATGCCTATGATATGGTGATCAATGGCGTGGAGATAGGTGGTGGTTCTATAAGAATCCACGATAGGAAGTTACAGGAGCGCAACTTTGAGCTCCTTGGATTTACGGACGAGGAGGCCAAGGATCAATTTGGCTTCTTGATGGGAGCATTTGAGTATGGAGCCCCACCTCATGGTGGAATCGCGCTGGGCTTTGATAGGCTGTGTGCCATCATGCAGGGTCAGAATAGCATCCGTGACTTCATTGCATTTCCTAAGAATAATCAAGGTCGCGACGTGATGATCGATGCGCCTAGTCCACTAGATCAGGAGCAACTCACGGAGCTCAATCTTGACGTGACGGCAGAGAGTGAGTCTATATAATCCCATCTCTGACTGATCCACTACTCTATAGGATCGCACTCGCCTATCTCCAGCTCAAGGGTGGCGCCAAGCGGCACTTCAAATCCTGCTGAGAGCACGAGACTGTCTGGCGCTGTAAAGTGTGCACTGGTGCTGTCTGTGAGTCGATTGAGCAGTCTGATGTGACCTGACGCCGATAGCTCAAGATCCAGTAAGACGAGACTGGCATCCACTACGATAGTATCATAGGGGCACTCGTCACAGGGCGTACAGGAGCCACCGCAGTCGATGTACTCTTCGTCCCCATTGAGTATACCATCATAGCATGTCAGCGGTGGACCGCACTCTGTCATCTCTATAGATATCTGATCGAGTGCTACGGGACAAGCCCCTCCTGAGAAACGTAGCCAAAGCTCGTAGTCTCCTGCATACAGTGAATCTATGATAACACTATCTACGTCATCCGAGAATGAAAAAGGATAACTGACTCCACCATCTATACTCAGCTCCATCTGTGAAAACTCGGCATGGTCCTGGGGATAAATCGTGACAGAGCCTGGTGCCCCACCATCACATTCGTCCGTGTAAGAAAGTGATGCCACAGGACCGTTGACTACCGTGATGATGACCATACCCACATAGTCTTCGCAAAGTCCACCTGACCATCTGCTCCACACTCGATACACTCCTGGCGTGAGATCATCTATGATGTATACGCCTACGCTGTCTGCAACGATATACGGATAAGTAACGCCGCCATCTATGCTGACTTCTACATGAGTCTGCGATGGCTCATCTACCAGTGTCAAGTCGATCTGTCCATTGCTGAGATCGAGTCTATCTGGATCTGCTGGGTCACTGGAGCACGTTGACATTTGCGCGACAGCGCTCACATCTGGACTCTGCAGATCATATATCTCCACACTATCCAAGACCGTGGTACATGACGCGTCTTTCCATCTCAGTACAGGCTCATAGGTACCTGTACTCAGAGAATCAATGGTCATCGCTGTCATACCATCAGTCAAGAGATACGGAAAACTAGCGCCACCGTCAATGCTCAGTTGTACACTATCTCGCAACTGCCCATCAGTGATCTCCACTGTGATGCTACCATCCGTCAATCCACAGGTGGTAGGTACGGCACTACGTATCGCCTCAGGGGCATCTATGATATCTATCGTATGATGGCCTAGATCTATCCCACAGGTACCATCTGACCACTGAGCCACTACTGGATAGGTACCTGCAGGGAGGCTATCTATCTGTATCGTAGTATGCAGTGCAGCGCGCACGGTATACGTCAGACCACCGTCAAGGCTGATGTCTACGCTATCTGTAGGACCAGTCTCAGGAAGCGAAAAGGAAATGTAACCCGATAAGTCAAAGCACTCGTGGTCCACTGTTGACACCACTACATCAGGTGTGAAGGAACTATCTACTGTAATCACATCTACTGGTACCGGGCAGTTGCCTCCATCGTAGCTAGCCCACACATCATAGGCACCTGCCGCTAAGCCGCTGATGGTGTACTCATACACCTGATCAGAAGTCATATAGGGATAGCTCGCACCTCCATCCACACTTATCCGGATCACACTCCACGATGGGTCGTCTACTGGGAAGAGCACTATGCTTCCTGTCGCTGTCTCATCGCAGTCAGGTGAAGTCATCAGGCTCATAGTGGGACCACCTGTGAGGCCTATATCGTATCCTCCTATATAGGTCTCACAGGATCCGTCACCCCATCGAGACCACAGCTCGTAGTGACCAGGCACCAGGCCCGTGAGATCAGTGGATGTCTCCGAGGAGCTAGCTGACCAAGTCCAGGTCAAGCCACTATCCAAGCTATACTCCACTACAGGATGATCCCCATCTGGAGCAGACGATATCTGGATCATACCACTAGACCAATCAAGCGATGAAGAATCACCCACGAGGCACTGTGCATCATGAGCTACAGCTACAGCAGATGGAGCATAGGAGCTATCCACTGTGACGGGGCCAAGGTAGATAGGGCATTCCCCATCAGTCCATCTGGCCCAGAGCTGATACTGACCAGGAGATAAATCGTCTATGAGTAATGTGGTGTCCACATCACCGTAGTGCTCATATGACACAGCATCATCTATGCTGATGGCAATGGAATCGTACATAGGCTCGTCTGTAATGGAGATCAGTATGGCTCCGTTCTGATCGCCACAGGCGGTGCTGATGGGCGATCCACTTGCTTGCGGAAACACACTAGACTGTATCAGATCTAGCGTATCAGAGATGCTCTGACAACCGCCCATATCATCCCAAGCAGCTACAAGCACGTACATGCCTGCGCTGAGTGCCGTGTAGGAGTAAGACTCAGCAGCGTCTAGCACTGACGCCCAGCTGGAGCCTCCGTCAATCGATAGGTACAGGCTGTCTTGACCTGCGTGATCTGTCCATGAGATCGCTATGACTCCTTCATTGTCTGAGCACATGGATGGTGTCAGGTCTATGCTTAGCGATGGGAGAGCAATGCTATCCACCTGGATAGAGTCGCTAGAGACACAGCTACCGTCTGGCCATCGTGAGATGAGCGGATAACTGCCAGAGGCCAGATCATCTATTACTATCATGGCGTCATCTGGGTAGGTAGTATAAGACATACCACCATCCAGGCTGAGCTGTGCAGAGTCGTACTGGGCATGATCGTGTATGATCATGGTGATATCGCCAGTACTGCCCCCAGCACAAGATGCATGGCTCGTGATCGAGATCACAGGAGCTATCTCTTGCTCTATATCTATGACACCATGATAGAGCTCGCAAGCGCCTGAGGATGTCACTAGCTCGTAGGATCCAGTATCAAGATGTCTGATGACCAGAAAAGAATCAGCTACCGCGAATCTATAATCATATGCTATACCCCCATCGAGACTGACCTCTATACTATCTGCCGTGGCGCCAGGCAAGCTGTAAATCACCAGTCCACCGAGGGCAAGATCTCCACAGGGGTTTGTCTCCACCCAGGTGACATCTGGTAGCTCTGCGGACTCCACGTCCACTATTCCTATGTCTACTGGACAAGCAAATGCTCGCCACTGCACCCACAGATCGTAGCTACCAGCGGCCAGACTGTCTAGCGTGTACGGCCCTTCGCTGACTACAGCATACTGTCCGTAAGATATACCGCCGTCTGTACTGATCTCCATCGTATCAAACATGGCGTGAGGCTCTACATCGAGTATGATAGCCCCGTCCTCGTCTGCTCCACAGGCGGGATGACTTGAGCTGCTCAGGGCAGGACCATCCGTGACGCCTATGACTAGATCCTCTACAGGACTAGGACAGCGTTCGTCTCCCCAGCGCACCCATACATCGTAGAAGCCTGTGGAGAGTTGCTGGATGACAAGGCTATCTTGGTTGTCTGCTACCACATATGGATATGTGACTCCGCCATCTATACTGATAGCTATATCTGACTCGCCTGGGGTGTCATCAAAGTAGAGAGTCATGGTACCATCTATTCCCTCACAGCTAGACGCCGCTGCACGTATGCTATCGATAGTGGGCTCTACGGTACACTGCGCAGGGCAGGAGTAAGTGAGCACCTTTGGAAATTCCTGAAGCGGGATCGAGCCCTGGCCGTCGTTGCTCAGAGCATTGTTACACTGCGTGAGAGTAGAGCTGAGCTTGATCATAGGGTCGATCTCAGGACCACGGAAGCTCCAGGTAGCTCTTCCGAGCAAATGCGTCTGTGACTTGGTCATAAGAAAATTCTCAGGATGATCTACTCCTTCTTTGTGCGCGACTATATGTAGGGCTCCTAGAAGTGAATCATAGGATGCGGCCTGGGATATCCATCCGCTAGCGGCTGATTGGTCGCTTGCTATACTATCAAATAGTGCTGGTGCATATCCATCAAAAGATACGACACTCGTATCATACTCGAGATAGAAAGAAGAGCTACCTATCTTAAAGTTCTGTGTGGAGAGATTACTAGCACTGAGCAGTATATCCACATGTATCTTCCCATCGCAGGTATTCTCGGGAGCGAGCTGTACCTCAAGGAGCTGTCCGTGCATCTCTGCAGATCCCATGAGTATCAGCATGCAGGATATGACAAGTAGAGCGGTATATCGAGATCTATAAGTAGGGGTATACATAGGGCTATGATAAGAAGTGAGGTAGATGTGGTCTAGCGCTTGAGGGTGCTGTGTAGATCAGGGTTGGCGATGTGACTACGATTGGCTTTCCAGAGATCATAGTCCTGAGGATCGGCTACTCCGTCGCCATTGAGATCGTTGGCGGAGTAAGCGGGAGATCCTGGATCGCGCCGCCATCTATTGTAGTCTTCTGTAGCGATGACGCCATTCTGATCTATATCTCCAGCGAGCATCATCCAGTGACCGTCTACTAGCTTGAGCTGACCAGACTTGTCCGTAGCTACCAGACCTGTAGTGAGATCGTAGTCGACTTGAGTCCCAGAGGCGGCGGTCGTGAGAGCTGCCAGAGCTATGGATACGTGCGACCTGTGCCTCACGATGATCTTAAAATCTTCTGGGTACACTCCTCCTACAGACAGCAGTGGCGAGCCATCAGGCTCTACCAAGACACCGTCATCCTTGAGCAGTACGGCCTTGCGTATGATGACGATGTCCGTAGCATTGCGAAACTCAAGGAGGATCCAATCCGAGATTCCTGTCAGTAATGGATCGCGCTCCTCGGCTCCATAGTAGTTGTATCTAGTAGAGCCATAGGGCTGCTGGAGTGGAAGATAAGCACCATCTGCTAGTGCGGTAGAATGCAATCCTGAGCCTGCGTAGAGGCCTTCTAGGTAGAGCTTCATAGTGATATGCATATCTAGAGGCGGGACAGGTACTGCGTAGCAGGCTGGATCCACAGTCTCCATGGCCTCTATAAATTGTAGATCAGGTCGCTGGAGTATGGTCGCAGAAGGTGCCAGTGGGAAACTTGCCTGCAAGGAGGTATCTGGTGCTCCGAGCCAGTCTTGAAGCACCGTAGACCATACCGCGCGATAGTCATTCTCGAGCTGGAGTCCATTGGCGGCACCTTGCGCATCGATATCGCTCAGGTCTAGATTATTGCCATAGATCCCTTTCTTGACATGATCGCCTATGATGTACATGCTGCTGATGGTGCCGTGATCAGTGCCGTAGCTGCCATTCTGCACTACCTTCCTGGTAAATTCAGAGAACACCACCGTGAGGACCTTGTCTGACAAGCCCTGCTGATCCAGATCCTCCTGAAATGCCTTGAGAGTATCGTTGACATCCTGCAATAGATCTGCATGCTTACCCGTCGTAGTGCTTCCACTCACGACTTGATTGACATGAGTGTCCCAACCATTTTTCCGAGCCATGTAGACCTTGGTCCTGGAGCCACCTGAGATCATGCGAGCTATGGTCTTCATCTGATCGCCTAGATCAGAGTCAGGGTAGGTGATCTGATTGGTTCCGGCGTCAAATACCTCTGTGACTCTTTGGCTATATACTTGTGTGCTCTTCTCTATAAGTGACATATAGGTCAAGAGATCACCGTGATCTGACAGTGGAATCTCGTCTATAGGCTCACCACTCAGACTGCTGATCACGCTGTAAAAGCCTGCAGGATCCTGCCCGCTGAGATTGAGCTCTACGGCGTGTTCATCTATGGTATGGAATCCAGTACTTGGCGTGCTACCGAGGATGATCCCTAGAGGATCTAGCTCCGCACCAAATGGCCTACCCGAATACGTGGGATATCTATCCATCAAGAATCGACCCAGCCATCCATCTTCTATGGCATTGAATGAGTCCGTCCCAGCTGCTCCTTTGAAGATGATATCTTCTGAGGCAAAGTGCGATCTATTGGGCGTGGGGTATCCTACTCGCTGTATGACAGCCAGCAACTCATTGTCATAGAAGTAATTCTTAAAATCTGACAAGGATGGATGCAGCCCTAGTAGCTTATCATCTCCTAGGGTATCATCCAGAGTGATAAGGCTCGACTCAGGAAGATAAATATCTGGTCTATGCGTAGTGTAATCACTGAATTGACTGAGCGGGACAGTGTTATTTATAATGTCGTTAGCACCAAAATTGTATAGGATGACCAGGACACGATCATTGAAGTCACAGGTAGAGGCTGGCAGTGCGCTCGCAGCTAGATGTCTCACACCTAGTCCCTGGAGTACTATGGGAGCTATCACTCCCGCCATTCCTTGTTGTATAAATTGTCGTCGTCTCATAAGTGAGTACTGATTAAGTGATGGATGAGGCTATGCATTAAAAAGTCTGGAACTCAAGCGACGCGGTGATGGCATCGTAGAGGTCCTCGATCTTGGGTCTTACGTTGCCGTCGTCACCAGTATTGATGTATTCGATCCAGGAGAAGTACCAGTTGATAGGGCTGAGATCGCCGAAGAGCGCATTTTTAAAGTAGTCATAGCGATCTCCTGTAGGCGTCTCAGGCAGGAAGACCTGTAGCATCGCCTCTATGATCAACAAGCCATCTGCAGCTCCCTGTGGAGCGAGAGGCGTGCCGTGGGAAGGCACATCATCGACATTGTTTTCGACCCACTGGACCATGTCCGCTAGATAGGGGAAGTAGGTGCTAGTATTGCGCACCTTTCCACGCTTAAAACTTAGACCATATGTAGCACGAGCATAGAGGAGATTGGGTGTGTACCAGTTGCGCGAGTAGCCAGGGCCATCATTGTATCCAGGATAGCCCTCTACGCTGTCAGGTCCGCGTGATGGCTGCCCTACATCATCTAGCTGAGTGTACACAGTGGCTGCGACATAAGACCGATAGAGCAAAGAATAGTCTGAGCTGTAGTGCGGATCTAGCTCCAGCATAGCGTGCGTGGTGAAGTATAGCTCGCGCGGACTTTTTATCTTTCCACCGATGGTATTGTCAGTGGTACTAGCGTCGTCTTCGTCATAGAAGTGTACACTCTTGAGAAGCTTCTTGAGTACTGCGACATGATCGTATCCATTGGTGAAGAGATCCAGTGATAGAGGCTCTATGATGTCATCTTCTACTGTGGAGGAGATCTTATCATTGACAAAGAATCTATAGAGGCGTCTCACCATGGCTCTGGCGGTCTCCTGCTGGTCAAAGATCATGGTGACTAGATCTTCAAGCTCACGATACATATCTTGACCATCGAGGGCTCCGTAGATGGTGTGTCCACCAAATGCCGCACTGAAAGTCTTATCGCTGGTATCATGCTGTGTGTACTGGTCACGACCTCGCACGAGTCCTGTATCTGGGTCTATATAGCCACTGTTACTAAGCCTAAATCCCGTCAGCACCTTGGCCGCTTGGACTATGTCATCCTCCGTATAGTTAGTATAGTCGCCTACACCCTGCACCTCTCCTTTAAGGATGGTAAACAGTTCTAGGAATTCTCTGGCATAGTTCTCGTTGGGGCTATTCTTGAGATTAGCGCTGTTATTGAGATAGAGCAGCATATTATTGTCCAGCGTCATCTTTATCGCCAGAGTCTTGAGATCCTCAAAGGCGCAGTACTCGAGCAATTTCCAGTAAGGATAATGACGCAGAGGATTTTCAAACACCACAAAAAAGCTTGACATGAAATGCATGAGCTTCCATCTGATGGATGGATCTGCCATGGCTTCATAGATGCACCACTTGCTCAGAGCATTTCTTATCTGACCTGTGGTGGCTCCCTGAGCAAACGCTCCTCCCACGATATCTGCTGGATCAAAAAACAGATCGCCCGTCTCCCAGTAGTAGGGCCCATCTGGATGAATCATAGGTGCGATCGTAAATAGCTCATCCACAGCTTGGTCAGCAGTCATAAGTGCCATATCCTGTATACGCTGATAATTGACCTTGTAGCTTGCTCTGCGCAGCAGATGAGCTGCTAAGCGAGTACCTAGAGGACCAGTCCTGAGCTGAAGTGAAGCCATAGTTTAGTGGGGTTTAATGACCGATTACAGCTCAAATATAGATTCTTGCCACACGTAAAACAAATAAAATACTAATAATTTTAAATATTCAGTGCAATAAGCTACTCTGCGCCTTACGCAAGGTACGAGCCACGGTCTACGACTGGACTTCTGAGTTGATAGGATGCGCAGACAGATTATCGGCTATACAGCGACGCCGAGCTAGCACTATCTGAAAGACAGTGCACGATAGATTACTCTTATAACAATTGAGGAAAGCGGACTAACTAGCGGCTGCAGAGCTCTCTTTACCGATGTATAGACCTAGGAGTATCATCAGCATGCCTGCGTAGTGATACACGCTGAGACTTTCTCCATCTAGCAAGCCGAAGATGGAAGCTACGATAGGAATGAAATAGCTAACCATACTACTGAAGGCAGGACCAGCTATCTGTACCAGTCTGAAGTAGATGACGCTCGCAATCACCGTGCTGCACACACTCAATATGACCAGATAGATACTGCTCTGTAGGAGTAAAGGATGCTCGAGCAGACCTGACATATCGCAGGCTAAGAGATATCCGATGACGGCTGGCAGCATAAAGCTGAAGGCAAGAGAGCTGATATGGAGGGAGTTAATCCCTTGGAGCCACCTGTGTACACCATTGGTACTCAGGGCATAGCACACTGCTCCCAGAAGCACAAGTGAAGCTGGAGCAATCTGGAGCGTAAACACACTCAGATCACCCTGAGATATGATGACGATAGCTCCGACTAGGGCCACGACGAATCCCAACCACACATTTTTCCGAAAGGATAACCCAAAAAACAAGACCCCGATCAACAGTGTAAGTAGCGGAGTCACACTCCCTAGGATCCCTGTCATAGCACTACTGATCTCTGTCTCCGCCTTGGCAAATAGATACGAGGGAATCCCAGCGCCAATCCAGCCAGGAAGGACCAGATAGATCCACTTGCTCCGAGGAATCGATCTTATGGCAGCGGGTAAGAATATCATCAGAAGAATCGCCGCAATACCTATGCGCACTACCGCTAACTCTGTGGGGGCATATGCGAGCAGAACCTTCTTGATCAGGATATAGCTGCTTCCCCACGTGAGGCAGAGAAAGGTAAATAGGATGTACTTCAGCGATGTCATGCGGCGCAAAGATTCACTTTAAGCCGTAGTGCGCAATCTTTTTTTGCCATTGTATCTCGTTTCAGCGCAGGCGTACGTCACGCCTCTTATCGCAGTCCTCCTACAAGCGTGTCTTGGGGGAGCATTTTTATTTGGCCGAAAGGCCCTACATCACTATCTCTGCAATGGTCTATATCTCCTCGTAGGGATAGCTCATCTCGCTGTATAGATCGAGCGCCTGATTGCGATTGTACTCGCGCGTGATGGACCGATGATTGATGAGATCTACGATAGTCCCGATAAAGCAAAATCCTGCCGTGAAAAAGAAAGCCAAACCAAGCAAAATCCTTCTCGTATATAGTCTGTGTAGTCCCGAGAAACCCACAAATCCTAGGGCGCAAAGTATGACAATCATCTCCTCACGTGCGCGCCGGTCACGATAGTGCAGGAGAAATTCCTCGCGCTCACCGTCAGAAAAGTCCTCCGTGATCTCCTCTATAAAGATGAGTTCCTCAAGGGCGGCACCTGGAAGATATGTGAGTATCAGCTTATCCATGATGGTGCTTTGTATGTAGGCCTACAGGCATGCTGTAAGAGGGTGAACCAGCGATATCCGATGACGGGCAGGACAAAGAATGCCATAGGATTGAGCGACCAAGCGAGTCGATACTGGAAATTCATGATAGCAGCCATGGCCCGCGTGACTCCACAGCCAGGACACCACAGATCAAACCAACTCCGAGGGCAGAAACTCCACCCCGTAGCATGTGGATCCAAGAATAGTATAAATGCAATTGCCACTGACCAGAAGATCAGCTCTCGATCGACTCTGGGTGCGTAGGATTGATATCGCTTTCGCGCAAATGACATGGCTTAAAGATGGTGCAGCGCCTCAGAATACGGTCTCTTAATTCGACGAATTGTCCGTATGCATCGGTCAATAGGCCCGTAGGCGCTCATCTGCGGGGATGATCTGCTAACTTTGTCAGGATATGAATCAGATCAAACTCTTCTCAGGCTCTTCCACTCGATATCTTTCAGAGCTCATCAGTGACCACTTTGGTCATCCGCTGGCTGACTACACACTCAGCAAATTTAGCGATGGCGAGATGCGACCTATCTTCAATGAGTCTGTGAGAGGGACTCATACCTTCTTGATACAGAGCACCTTTGCGCCTGCGGAGAATCTTCTAGAGCTGCTGCTCATGATTGACTGTGCTAAGCGAGCTAGCGCTGACTATATCGCAGCCGTGATACCCTACTTTGGCTATGCCAGACAGGATAGAAAAGACAAGCCGCGCGTACCTATCTCTGCCAAGGTCATCGCAGATATGCTTGTAGCGGCCGGGGCTCATAGGATCATGACCATGGATTTCCATGCTGATCAGCTGCAGGGATTCTTTAATATCCCGGTGGATCACATCCAGAGTGATGCCATCTTTATCCCATATCTACAGGAAAATGTGGATCTATCATCGGCCGTATTTGCCAGTCCCGACGTAGGCGGCGTGAAGCGTGCGAGGAAGTATGCCATGTACTTTGATAAGGATCTCGTGATCTGTGACAAGTATCGAAAGGTAGCTAACAAGGTGGAGAAGATCACTGTCATCGGAGACGTCAAAGACCGCGATGTCATCCTAGTAGATGATCTGGTAGATACTGCTGGCACCATGTGCCGTGCCGCGGACGAACTCATCAAGCAAGGCGCCAAGAGTGTGCGCGCCATCTGTACACATGCTGTCCTGAGTGGCAAGGCCTATGAGAATATAGAAGCCAGCCAGATGCTGGAGCTCATCGTGACAGACACTATCCCACTCCGAGCAAAGTCTTCTAAGATCAAGGTAGAGTCCGTGAGCAAGCTATTCTGTCATGCTATGCGCAATACCTATGAGAATCGCTCGCTCAGTGCCCTTTTCCTTGATTGAGCCGTCACAAAATAGTCCTTGTAAATAAGGAGTAATCTAGCTACTTTTGCACTCCTTTAATAAGAAGATCATGCAGAAAGTAAGTATCACTCTAGAGAAACGCGACGGATCAGGCAAGAAAGCCGCTAAGAGCGTCCGTAAGCAAGGACTTGTACCAGGTGTCATGTACTCCAATGGTAAGTCACAGTCATTTGCCGTAGCACCTAAGGCTCTCAAGCCGCTCATCTACACTCCTGACTTCAAGCTTGCCGAAGTTACGCTAGATGGCCGTACGACTAACTGTATTGTAAAAGATCTTCAGACGCATCCCGTCACAGATGAGATCACCCACATAGATCTGCAAGAAATGGACGAAGGCCGCACACTCAAGGTGAGTATACCTGTTCGCTTCAATGGTGTCTCCGTAGGCCAGAAGGCAGGTGGTAAATTGATCCAGCTTGTGCGCAAAGTCGTGGTGAAATCTACACCAGCTGATCTCGTGGATGTGCTCAGAGCTGATATCCATACCCTAGAACTTGGACAGTCTGTCCGAGTACGTGATCTGCAAGTGCCAGAAGGTATCGAAGTGATGAACTCACCCAGTATCCCTCTTGCCTCTATAGAAGTACCGCGTGCCCTCAAGAGTGCTGAAGCAGAGAAAGCTAAAGCGCCCACGGCTGCTGCCGCAACTGCTGACGAGGCTGCTGACCAAGGAGAAGGATAGTAGCCCCAGATATGCGAGTAGGCGCTCTAGAATATGCCATGGCATGGCGAGATCCACATGCTAATCGACAGTTTCTAGAAAAAAATTTGCAGCGCTCAGCGCCTGCGCACGATCTCATAGTACTACCCGAGATGTGGTCTACTGGATTCACTATGGATCCAACTGATGTGGCAGAAACTATGTCGGGCCCAACTGTAGATGCTATGATACAGTGGGCGCAATCCTATGATTGCAACCTAGTCGGTAGTCTCATCATACTCGATGAAGGACGCTATTATAATCGTCTTATCTCTGCTCTACCCGACGGGACCCTGCATCACTATGACAAACAAAAGCTCTTCAGCTATGCTGGTGAGGATAAGTCCTATACTGCTGGGCAGGAAACCCTGATATACGAGTATCAAGGATGGCGCATCTGTCCACTCATCTGCTACGATCTACGCTTCCCTGCTCTAGCTGATCGCGCCGACTACGATCTACTGGTATACACAGCGAGTTGGCCTAGCACTAGAGCAGCTCACTGGAATGCTCTGCTCCAGGCGCGTGCCATAGAAAACCAGAGCTACGTCCTCGGGTGTAATCGCGTAGGTACCGATCGCAATGATCTCTCCTACCAGGGCGACAGCCAGGTACTCGATTACCAAGGCCTACGCATAGACAGGGGTGAGAGTATGACAGAGACAGATGCAGCCCGACTGTGCAGTGCCGTACTTGATCATGATAGCCTGATGACATATCGCGAGAAGTTGCCTTTTCTCCAAGACAAGTAAATAATAATCAATGAGATACATGTGCTACTTTTACATCATATGTATCGCCTTACCCTTCTTCTAGTATCTTTTCTGGTCGTCAGCTGTGGCGCGTCACGCGTAGCCAGTAGTGCGCACAGGTCATCAAGCTCCCAAGCATCCGTAGTTGAGATAGCCTGCAAGCAAAAAGGAAAAAGGTACAAATACGGCGGGAGCTCTCCCGCTACAGGATTTGACTGTAGCGGACTCATCCTATACAGCTATGCGCAGGCGGGCGTACAGCTACCTCGCAGGAGTCAAGACATGGCAAGTCGTGGCAAGAAAATCACTCTCAAAGATTGCAAACCCGGCGATCTTCTCTTCTTCTCTACGGGAGGTCGTATCAATCACGTGGCTATGGTCATCAAGAGTCAAGGAGGCACACTCATAGCCGTCCATAGCACCTCGAGCAAAGGTGTGATCATAGAGCCCATCATGGAAAGCCCGTACTGGAAGAAGCGCTTCAAGATGGCGCGTCGTGTGACGTGAACGATTGACTTAGCTGTGGCCTTAGTATCTTTGTGAGTTCACTCCCACCGTATTAGCTAAGACCCACTGCATATGAAGAACATCATCCTATTTGGCCCACCTGGATCAGGTAAGGGCACCCAAGCAAAAACTCTGGAGCAACAACATGGCTTGATCCAGATATCTACTGGGGATCTATTCCGATATGAACTGGGCAATCAGACCGAACTAGGAGTACTCGCTCAATCCTATATGTCCAAAGGCAAGCTCGTCCCCGACGAGGTCACCATCAAAATGCTCGAACGTAAGTACAATGAGCACACAGCAGCTGTGGGTGTCATACTAGACGGATTTCCTCGCACAGTTGCTCAGGCAGTCGCGCTAGACAAGATGATGGAAACTCGTGGAGAAGAAATAGCCATGCTCATATCCATGGAAGTCGACGAGGAAGAACTCGTACAGCGCCTCCTGCTTCGCGGAATAGACAGCGGCCGTGCCGATGATGCCAATGAGGGAGTCATCCGCAAGCGTCTGCAAGTCTACCAAGATGAGACGCACCCAGTACTCGACTACTATGCTGAGCAAGGCAAAGTCATCCGCATCAATGGCATGGGAAGCGTGGACAAGGTGTTTGCTAAGTTGGTGGAGACTGTGGGGGTGTAGGGTCAGATGCTGAAGATAGCGTACAGGTTTCATATCAAAGTAGATCTTCTACCATTTTTGAAGGAATCACTGATGATCCACCCTTAGGGACTGCTAAAGTCAGCATTAGACTCTATCAAAACTCAATTGCCTAGAACAAATTAGGGTACTTAATTTTCGCATGTTCTATTTTGTTCTTCCTATAAAATAAATAGAGACGATGGATTATCAGCAGTACCGTCATTATCTGCAGGAAAACTCGCTATCTGAGAGATACTTAGTAGGTTTCGTGGAGAATGATATTGAAATTTATCAATTACTCGATAATAATTATAATTGCATATCCTATGTCACAAAGCTCAACAGCCCCTATCTTACTTTATTTGAAAACTACAAGGCTCTTTCTAGCGAACTCAAATACCTAGGCATAATTCTGAACGATGATCCACTCGACTATTTGTCATCCAATCCCTTATATAGAATTCCTCAAATAATAAATCCCGAGCTTGGTGAGCTAACTGACGAGAAACATTTAAATAGTCTAAATGATTTCGAATTAGACCCTTTGTACTGGACAGAGTTATCCATAAGTCAGCAATTCACCCGCATAGACTTTGCCATAAATAAGGAGATCGAAGAAAATGGGAGGTCGGATAATCTTGACAAACGAGTACTCTTTTTACATGGGTATGTTTACTATTTGGCTAACAGGCTTCATGGAAACGTATCCTGGTCGTATATGAAGCAGAACACCATTCAATCAGATTTTAAAGAGCCATTTCTCCGAGGAGAAGACTTTACTTACTATCCTTATTATGCAATCATAAAGATGCTTTACTTTCCAGAAGAGTCATTTTCTGACGACTATACATTTACAATGGAGAAACTACTACTCCTGAGTGGAATACCCATCGAACTAGTGAATCAACTCATTGAAAAATAGTTTAGTGCACTATGAGCTTCATATACGACGCAGGCTGAGCTGCCATATCGCCATGATATCTCTAAGACAATCAATGGATAAACTAAAAAGCGCTCATTTATTTAGACTGGATATTCCAATTATCTGAAGCACTTTGTTGTTCCCTACTATAATAAAGAAAATACCAAATATGCCCTCTAAAATAGGTCTTAAGCATTATGGATCCTATGTTCTTCCAGCAATCATCATTCTAATGATTGTATTTATATTAGCGGTGCA
>JAHDBH010000118.1 GCA_020630495.1 Saprospiraceae bacterium | reverse complement strand
TGTCATCACCACCTAGGAGTAGGTTGATATCTGCAGCACCGTCAAAATCATCATTGACAATAAAGTCATCACTTGTAAGTGCTACTACGCTATCTGTACAGCCTGCTGCTGCAAATGGTAGTAGATCTGTCACTTGGATATTATTCAAGACGACATTACCAAGATTCTCTACATTAAACTCGTATGTGATATCAGCAGAACCATCAGACATGACATCTACAGAAACTGCTCTTTTAGCCAGACCTAGATCTGGATTTTGAGATAGTGTAGTAATCGTAGGATCATCATCTCCGCCAGTATCACTAGGATCATCAGGATTCGTACCATCTGGATTAGAACCACTGTCAGAATCATCCTCAACTGTCTCACCACTTGGATCAGTAGCGCTTACAGAAGCTGAATTTGAAATTACTGTACCATCAGCGCATCCGCAGACTTCTACCGTGAGCTCGATAGCGCCTTTATCGCCAACTCGCAGTACATTAAGTGCTGCATCATCGAGAAGCTGGTCAACCGCGTCTCCATCATAAAGTGGATTGACAATGAAGTCATCACTGAAGAGTGATTTTACGCTAAACTCATCGCAAGCATCAAAGCCCGCATCAACGAGATTATCTGTGATGCTTATATTTTCAAGAGCGACATCGCCAAGATTTTGAACGTTAAGCTCATACTTGACTTCTGCGCATCCGTCACCTCTCATGTGTACAGCAACTTCTCGCTTAGCGATACCAATTGCTGGCACGAGATCTGGAAGGACTACATCCGTAGGAATCATCTCATCTGGATTGCCATCACCATTAGGATCTGGGTCACTTCCTTGTGTCGAAGTATCCTCGATAATAGTACCCTCTGGATCAGTAGCCATACCTACAGCGATATTACTGAAAGGTCCATCTTCACCATCACAAGCTGAAAGTTGTACGGTCAGAAGTATAGCACCTTTATCACCTACTGGTAGATCATCAGATCCCTCAAGTAGCTCTACATCAGAAGTACCATTATATCCTGGTGAATTCACTGTGAAATCATCACTTGTGAGACTCACTACGCTTGTAGTACAAGGCGCAGGGAAAGCCATTGCGAGATCATCTTGAACTCTTAGCATCTCAAGATCATATGTGCCATAGTTCTCGACATTGATCTCAAATGTTACATTGATGGTGCCGTCTTCATTAGCTACCACCATGTCCACTCTTTTCGCTACACCGAGCACACCTTCAAGCGTATCTAGCGGTATATCCGTTGGGATGGACTCATCAGGTATGCTATCATTATTGGGATCTGGATCGCTACCTTGTGTGGAAGTATCCACGATCATACTGTCACCAGGACCTGTAGCTGTACCTACTGCAATGTTGACAAATGGACCATCATCTGGACCACAACCTGTCACGGACACTTCGAGAAGGATAGCACCTTTATCACCTACTGGTAGATCATCGCCACCCGTAAGCAGATTCATATCGCCATCACCGTCAAAGGCAGGATCATTTACCGTGAAATCATCACTCGTAAGACTCTCTACCACAGGCACACATGGCGCTGGGAAGGTAGTAGTGAGATCATCAGTCACTTGAATATCTGTAAGATTGGTATTACCAAAATTTTCTACATTGATTTCAAAAACTACAGAGATACTACCGTCTGCATTCTGAGTTACTTGATCAACTCTCTTAGCAACACCCATCACTATTGTAGGTGTGTCCAGAGGAACTGGTGTTGGATCCATTTCATCTGGGTCACCATTTTCATCGGGATCTGGATTACTACCATCAGTAGAGGTATCAACGACCATGCTATCATTAGGCCCTACAGCGGTACCAACAGCAACATTCGTAAATGGACCATCTGCTGCTCCACAACCCGTCACGTTGACTGTGAGTAGTATGGCACCCTTATCACCAGCTGGCAAATCATCACTACCGATGAGTAAATTCATGTCCACGATACCATCAAAAGCTGGCGCGTTGACGATGAAGTCATCACTTGTGATATTCATCACAGTCGGCATACAAGGCGCTGGGAAAGCAGTGCTAAGATCATCAGTCACCTGGACGTCTGTCAAATCTGTATTCCCTAAATTCTCTACATTAATCTCAAATTCTACATCGAATGATCCGTCAGAATTCTGAGTAACCTTGTCCACACGCTTAGCCACACCAAGTATGACTGTAGGCGTATCAAGTACTACGGGAGTAGGATCCATCTCATCTGGGTCATCATTGCCATCTGGATCAGGGTCACTACCATTAGTAGATGAATCCACTAGCATGCTGTCTCCAGATGTAGCCATACCTACCGCGACATTCTCAAATGGCCCATCGGCTCCAGAGCAACCAGTGATATTTATAGTAAGCAGGATCGCTCCCTTATCTCCAGGGAATAGATCATCAGACCCTACAAGTAAGTTCATATCAGCGACTCCGTCATAAGCAGGAGAATTGACAATGAAGTCATCACTTGTCAAGCTCACCACTGTAGGCGCACAAGGGGCTGGGAAAGCGGTTGATAGATCATCCACTACCTGCACCTCATCGAGGCGAGCATTTCCGAGGTTTTCTACATTGATCTCAAAAGTCACATCAAAGCTTCCGTCACTCATGACTTCTACTTGATCAACTCTCTTGGCCACACCCAGTACTGGTGTCTGATCACCACAATTAATATCAATTACAAAGCAGCACTCTGCTTCATTTCCATTTTTGTCCGTAGCTGTATAGCAGATTTCATAGAATCCAGTATCAACCACTGTTCCAAAATCAACTCCAGAAGTCTGCTCCACAGTAGCGACGTTACAATCGTCTGTAGCTACAGGGATAGGCCACTCAAGGCTCATCATGTCCTCACACATAGGAACTACCATAGAGATAGTATCTGGAGGGCAGTTCTGGAATGCAGGCGGAGTCTCATCAAGAATCACCCAGAAGGCAAACGTATCGATTGCCTCTGGTAGGCAACTTGGATCTTCAACGTCTGGAGTGAATATGATAAGTGCCTCACCACCGAAAGCCATATCTGGCTGATACGTTACCTGAGTTCCATTACGACCCATGGTGACATCCAGCGTACCAGCTGCAGCTGGTGACAGCGTGAAAATTCCTGTCGTGTCAGGATCTACAGACACCTCAAATATGAGGCTATCACAGCAAGTTAACTCAGGATCACCTAGTGGGCTGATCTCAACTACTGGACAAACGATCGCTCTAAAGCCTATGTCAATGGTCATGTCACCATTAAAATCATTCGTATCATCTTGATCTCCACCAGATCCATCCTCATCATCACCTTCTCCGTCTCCTAGGGTAAATACAAATGTGAGCACTTCACCACCGTCGACCATCTGGGATCCATCATTGTTGTCATCCGTGCCATCATCCACACCAGCATCAGGTGAAGAGACGTTTGGGAATTCATCATCAGGATCGCTGATTCTTATCTGATAGTCACCAGCCTCCAGACCACCGAAGAAATAATCTCCATTAGCATCGGTAGTCGTCGTAGCAACTACATCTCCGTTCTCATCAAGGAGCTCAAGGACAATACCCTCTAGTCCAGGCTCTCCTGGATCACGGAAACCATCATCATCAAGATCTATAAAGACATTACTACCTACGCTGTAACAAGTATAGGTAGCAGGTACTGGACAGACCGCTAGACATGATCCAGCTAGAGGACCCTGTGGAGGAGTCATGTTAAAGTCAAGTACATCTTCTATGTTATCTCCGACCTCAAAGAACGGCTCTATCATCGCTGCCTCTTCCTCACGGTAGTTTACCGCGTAGACCTGATAAGCGAAGTTGCTGACATCCTCAAAGAATCCAGTGAGGTTCATATCAATGATATCTCCCGTGACAGAATCTACAAGAAGATAAGTCTGTATCTGACCCGTAGTACCACCAGCCTTGAAACTTCCAGGCTGAGACTGCACCAAAAGATCACCCACTGGTGCATCTGGATCAGTAGTTGGCTCACAGAACATACCTGACATCTGTCCACCGTCAGGATCAACTCCACAGAGGACCTCTGGTACGTACATGGTCATGGTATCTGCGATGTACAACTTAGTGTCGTAAACTACGAGATCCTGACCACTACCCCCAGCACCTGAGTGCGTGAAAGGTCCAAAAGTCAGAGGTGCGTCACCTGTGCTCCACATAGTGACAGACATATCTGCAGGATTCACTACATTGTAAGGCTCTACGCCTCCTGTAGCTCCTGTGAATACAACGAAGTACTCGCCCATAGCTGCACCGTCGCATGATGCGCCTGATGTCACTAGGATCTGTGCATTCGCAGAGCTAAAGCTGGCTAGGATACCCAGACACATCACTGTGAATAGAGTCCGAGCTTTCGCCCAAATGGAATTGTTGATATTGTTCATTTGAAAGGATTTGCCGTTTCGGTTAATTATTTCGCTTAGAGGATTGTATCGTCGAAGTCTCATTGTTTTCTCTTTTACGTTCCTCTAGTATTATTTGTCTTGTGAATTTCCTGGTGTAGGAGCTATTGCAGGAGGCGTCACACCATCCCATGGAGCCTCTCCACAGTCTACGAGTAGGACTGTGAATGACGCTCTTTCCACAGCACCACCACAAGCGCCTACAGGCGTATCCGTCCGCAGTACGAGCTCTACCTCGCCAGTAGCCAGATCACCAGGACCTGGTACATAGTCAGTGGCTGCGCTAAAGCGATCACCACTTGTGAAAGTACCGTCACCTTCCGTACTCCATGTACCGTCAAGTGCGGCTGGAGTGATGACAGCTGCTCCATCTAGGGAGAAGCCATCTACACAGCCCGTGATGGGGTTGAGTACGATCTCTGGCTGCTCGTCAATATCGATGAGCATAGTTGTCTCAAAGACACACTGGCCGTTCAGTGAGAATTCCACTTCATATATTGTTTCACTGGTAGGATCACATATAGTAGGTTCTGCACTCGTGGCATCTTCTAGGAAGAGATCTGGTGAAATGGTGATTTCTAAATCTTCCAGCAGATTGATGTCTATGCCAAAATCTACCTGTGTACATCCTTCCTCACAAACTGTGAAATTGAAAGGTCCAAATTCAAATTCTTCCAGCTGGCTCACATTGATCGTATCTGACTGATCGGCACAGTCACCTATGCTGCTACTGATAGCAAGAGACACTGGTGCATCTACACCAAATCCATCATTGAGCGCTATTTCTAGTCCATCTCCTGCTACCGTCACTGTCCCTGCCGCTTCTGGTATAAACACTGCACTGAAATCACCGCATACCTCATCTATGAGGAAAGGCTCACCAGGGCATAGTACTATATCAGTACCAAGTTCTGCCAAGAACGTAGGTATGACCTCCTCAAACGGAATGATGATCTCACTACAAGTACATCCAGGGATGGTCACTCGTACTACCAGCGCACATGCCACATCTGTACCTACATCACCCGATCCCATGAGCACTAGAGGCTCACCAGGAACCACGGCGATGCTTTCCATCGATGTAATCAGCAAACTATCTATCATCTCGTCTACATCTCCATTTTGATCTGCATCGTAGAAAAGTTCTATCGTAGCATCACCTGAAAATGGATCCATCGCTGGATTTTCTAGAGTGATCATGTAATCGAGCGTAACCATATCAGGAGCATCACTGCATGATGCTGTCACGCTGGCTTCACCAGCTGAAGCAGGTGGAGTAACGTTCAAGGTCAGCAAGGACTCATCTGCTGAAGCAATCAGCACATCACACGGTGATGCTGGATCACCAGGACAATCAATCGTCTCTGTTCGCTTCACTACAAATCCTATATCTGCAGGTCCACATTCTAGGTCTGCCATAAAGGATAGCTTCACACAGAAGAATCCTCCTTGACCTACATTGGGCGCCTCAAGAGAAAGAGAGGTAGCACCGCTAGTTCCTAATGGCTCAGAAGTAAAATCTGTAGTCTCAAAGCCTACGGGTGCAAGCCACTCAATATCGTCCGCTGTAATATCTATTCCTGGTGGAAGGGTAATACAGAGTCTGCTATCGCTCGTCCCTGCTTTACCAACATTCACCGCAGTCACCACGACCATGGATTCACCAAGACAATTAATATCTAGATCATCCGCTTCAAAATTGAAGGCAGGAGAGATATCTCCACCTGCGTCTATATTGATAGGATCGCTGCCCTGAGGCTCCAGCTCATACTCTACCTCACAGTTGGCATCTGCAGTGATAGATACATATAGTGGTAATCCGAGCACGGAATTACACGTCGTCATACCCGTAAAAGTGATGATGAGATTCTGTCCTTCGTCCAGATCAGGGAAAGTGCCAGCAGGCCATTGTAATGCTGTACCATAGACACCTGTAAGCGCTGGGTTTTCTGTTGGGTCTACTATGGGGGCTGCAGGGCTACCCGCTATCTGCGCCATCCAGTTACTCGTGACATATCCCTCAGGGATGTATACGGTCGGCATCAGATTAGACAATATACTGCTACCTACATTCTGGATGATGATAGACTGCATAGACTCTGCACAGAGCGCCTGATTATTATTAAGATTGAAGACTACCTCAGCCTCTGGGCTACCGGCGATGTACATGAAGCATACTTCGTCCACACCCTCACAAGTCTTTCCAGCCAGAGCGCCTACGGCAGCTGCAAGCATGGCATCGTATCCCGCAGGTGCAGCGTCGCTACATCCTAGATTGGTCTTGATGCAAACTTCCGCCTCATCACAGAATGTAAGATCTGTCTCGATAGGTATATCAAGTGGTCCAGTAGGTAGTGGAGATCCAAAGGCAGCTGCGAGATCAAAGAAATATATCCTCGTACTATCAGTAGTAGCTATCTCCATAGCGGGAGCACCGCCGATATTGATCACTTCTACGGCATTGTCAGCACAGACAGTGAT
>JAHDBH010000117.1 GCA_020630495.1 Saprospiraceae bacterium | reverse complement strand
TTACCTCACGACCATCAACTTTTTACTCACCCGCTGGCCCTCGTGCTGAAGCTGTATCAGATAGAGTCCATCAGGAATACCATCTAGGCTCACATGCTGAGATAGCGAGTGATCAGTGATCACGGATTGCACTTTGCCGTCTATGGACTCTATGAGTACGTCGGCCACTTCCCACTCGAGATCATGCGAGATGGTAAAGATGTCGCTGGCAGGATTTGGGCTAAGGGAGAGGGACGCGCTCGCTTCTTCTAGATCCCTTGTAGACACCATCACATCTAGCAGTGCTAGATCAATCATCCACATGCTAGAGTCACGGAGATTATCATCATCCAGTCCTCCAAAGTGATATAGCTGGCTGCCTATGATGAAAGAGGAATTGGCCCAGCGGCTACCGAGAGGTAGAGACGGTAGCATTTCCCACTCATCAGTGCCAGGATCATATCTCATAAAAGTTTCTTCATCAGGCAGATGCACGTGGAATCTATCATCTCCACCTAGGAGATATCCACGGCCCTCGTAGCTAAACTGCGATCCTGCCACTCGGCCTTCTGGCAAAGCATTGATCTCGCTCCAGGTATTAGTGGCTGGATCAAAGCGCAACCAGTTCAGTCTATGACCACCACCCACATACACATAATCGCCGATACCAAACTGGAAAGGATGATGCCGCACTACTCCGGGCATCCGCGGTCCCTCTGTCCATGTATCAGTCTCCATATCATAGATCCACCAGTCATTGAGATCACCACCACGCGAGCTACCAGAGCCCATGAAGACCTTACCATTGTGAGCTATGAGTGCAGGATGCGTGCGGCCTATGCATGGGCAAGTAGCCAACTCAGTCCATGAGCTATCAGCAGGATCAAATACCCAGAGGTCACTGAGCGTCTCAAAATCACCACGTGCCCCAAAGCCATAGTAGTACTTGCCTTCCCAGTCATCTCCGATAGCTAGCGCACGATCAAGTCCAGGAAAATCATCGATTCTGGTCCATATCTCACCATTGGGATCGTAAGTCCACATCTCCTTGGAAGCGTCATTGGGACCATCATTACCATAGACGCCTTCCATGACATAGGCAATGCCATTGATCCCAAATCCATTGGAGTGATGCTTATGAAATGGTGGATCCTCCATGCGCTGCCACTCTTGGGCGTGTATCGAGATGGATAGACAACATGTGCATATCAGTGCTATGAGATAGGCACATCTCTTTATTATAGACCTTGTCATATGAATACGGTAATTATTGAACTCTAAAGATGCACTATACCAATGGTCTTTACATATCTAATTGGGAGGATAACTATTCCGCGACCAGCTAGCCATTTATTGGGGTGCCTGATGTCACACTTTGAGGGGCTGCCTTATTATGTCATGCACAGGTGGCTAAGGAGTCTCAGAGCTCAATAATCCTCTTTTTGCTCATGGGTGCTGAGCTTGTAGATCACCAGTCGCGGATGCGAGCGCACATAGCCAGAGATGATGCGATTCATCTCCGCAGTGCCTAGAGTAGGTGTGATGTGATCTGCCAGATCTGATTCTTCCAGAGAAATATCTCTAGGCACATATCCATAGCCAGCACAGTAGCCATCTTTTATCCAGAGCAAACTGCGCTCTTCAGGATATCTACCTTCATCGATGATGACCATATCATCCTTGTAGATATTATCTATTCGCTGAACTGCTTCATCGACTCGTATATTATAGTCATCTGCGGGCTCTATCTCCGCGCAGGCGCCCAGACATTTCCCCATCGCGTATCTCTGGCATGGATCATCTATCTGCTTTTCTAGATCTACTAGAGCGGGACATAGCTCGTAATCTTTCATCATGCGATGAAGCGCACCAGTGGCAGATTTTTTACTCGTGTAAGCGTCTAGCACTCGCACATTAGTCTTAGATACTTTGGACTGATGTAGCAGACGCAGTTGATGATAGTCTCCAGTAGTATCCACGCCTATGACAAAGGGGTAGCGATTTTTTCTCTGTGCTTTATTTAAGTGTGGTCGATATTTTTTTATGAGTTCGCTTTCGCGCAAAAGAGCAATTAATTCACTCCCAGTGGTCTCATAAGATATATTGACGGCGTGTCGCTGAAGTTCTTGAGTTTTGGTATTTACTTCTCTAAAATGCTGAAAAATTCTTTTTTTGATATTGATACTCTTTCCGATATACATATATCGTCCATCTGCATCCTCAAAGAAATATACGCCGCAGCTCTCTGGGAGAGCTTGTAAATCTTCCATGCTGAGTCCCTCTGGAATTTTACTTGCGTTGACACCAAAGTTTACCAGCTCTTTCTGTGTAGCAAATCCGTCATCAATTTTCATGAGCTCCTTAAAGAGCTCTAGGGTAGCCCTGGTATCATCCATGGCGCGATGTCGCTTTTCGCAGTGGATATTAAAATGCTTGATCATAGCATCCAGACCGTGTCTAGGAATATCTGGTACGAGTCGCTTACTCAGCTGGACAGTGCAGAGTCGCTTGCGATTATACTTATACCCGAGTCGCTGAAATTCCATCTGCAAGAAAGCATAGTCAAAGCGAGCATTGTGCGCTACTAGAGTAGTGCCTTCTGTGACCTCGACTACGCGCTTGGCTATTTCATAGAACTTAGGAGCATCAGCGAGTACCTTGTCCGTGAGACCTGTCATCCTAGCTACAAAGGGAGGCACGGATCTCTCAGGATTTACGAGCGAGTGGAATTCCTCTATCACCTCACCGTCTTCGTATACGAGGATGGCTACTTCGGTGATCTTCTCCATCCTTGCGGATCCACCAGTGGTCTCTAGATCTAGTACGGCAAATTTCATGTCAGTATCAGATAAGAGTCGTTCTCCTCGTTGTAGAAGCCTCAGACTGCAGATCCTAAGGACAAAGGTAGCCCTGATAGGAATTTTACAGGGCTTCACTCTCTTTATATTATTGATATTTGTGATATGATCTACGACATTTTATCACGCATTTGCACGATAAGTGCCCACCTGCGCTCCATGAGGCTTGTCATCTTACTCAGCACCTTCTCTGTGGTGCTGCCGTCATGTCAAGCGCAAGAGCCTCAGTCGTCTCACGATTACTCGCAGATCACCCATATCGCGACACCTGCTGCCGACTATCCAGAGCAGTATCTCCATCTGATCCAGGATCAGCGCGTGGCCTTGGTGGTTAATCATACCAGCCGAGTAAGGGGCCAGCATCTTGTAGATTTCTTGAAGTCGCGTGGTGTACATGTGGTCAAGATATTTGCCCCCGAGCACGGATATCGAGGAAAAGCAGACGCGGGCGCCCAGCTTGACGATGAGGAGCTAGATCAGATACCTGTCATCAGCCTGTATGGCAAAAAGAAAAAGCCGAGCGCCTCGGATCTGGAGGGAGTGGACATCGTGGTTTTTGATATACAGGACGTAGGCGTAAGATTTTATACATATCTCAGTACGCTACACTACGTGATGGAGGCCAGCGCAGAATCTGACATCCCCGTCATCGTCCTAGATCGACCCAATCCACATGCAAACTATATAGATGGTCCAGTGCTAGATATGGCATTCAGTTCCTTCGTAGGATTGCATCCTGTACCGATCGTATATGGCATGACGATCGGCGAATACGCACGTATGATTAATGGTGAGGGATGGCTTGCTCATGGTATCGCCTGCGATCTCCAAGTCATCGCATGCCCGGGATATCAGCGACACTTGGAATATATATTGCCAGTCAAGCCGTCTCCCAATCTTCCCACGCAAAACAGTATTTTGCTCTATCCAAGTCTTTGTCTGTACGAAGGCACTGTAGTAAGTGTCGGTAGAGGTACAGAGCACCCTTTTGAAGTGTATGGTCATCCTGATTTCTATACAAGATCTTATGTATTCACTCCTGAGCCTACAGCTGGGGCCTCGCATCCTAAGCTTGAGGGAATAGAGTGCAACGGCCGCCGCTTGCGTGCCCGGGTAGACTACGCGCCTGATGCCAAGCGTAGTTTATTATTATCGCACTTATTGACATCGTATGCAGAGCTAGATCTAGGAGAATCTTTTTTCACCAAGGGCCTATTTTTTGATAAATTGGCTGGGACGGATCAGCTACGAAAACAATTAATGGCAGGTGCAAGCGAAAATGAAATTCGCACTAGTTGGTCTGATGAGTTGGCAGATTTTGCTGTGTTGCGGTCACGGTATTTGCTTTATCCATGAGTTCAGCCTACGAGCTTATCAAAGATTCATTGGCTGCTCAAGCCAATCCTGTACAGGCAGAAGCCATGATGGCGTATATGCGTGATCAATATCTCATGTATGGAATTAAGGCTCCTGAGCGCAGAGAGATCGTGCGTGAGGTAAATCTGCTATCTATATTTCCTGTGACTGGCGATAGGGCCGTCGTAAAACAAGATTTAATTGACTTTGTCGAGGATTGCTGGGAAGATGAATACAGAGATCTGCAGTATGTAGCCATGGATATCATGGCTAAGCGACTGCGCTGGCTCACTCCAGTAGACATCCCATGGCTTGTATCTCTGGTCATGCGTAAGTCCTGGTGGGATACCGTCGATTGGCTGGCCTCCACTGCTATAGGATCAGTACTCAAGGATGACCGATTACTAGCTCGATCACTTGCTTATGAGTGGATAGATCATAAATATCTCTGGCTTCAGCGCGTGGCTCTGATCTTTCAACTCAAGTACAAGGACGAGACTGACGGCGATCTACTACTCGACATGGTCAAGCGAGTCGCGGACAGCGACGAGTTCTTTCTGCGCAAAGCATCTGGATGGGCTCTGCGGCAGTATAGTAGATATGAGCCAGAAGTAGTACGTCAATTTATCGCGACCTATGATCTGTCTGCCTTGGCTCGAAGAGAGGCCAGTAGGTACATCTGAGAAGTAAGTATCACGGGATTTACCTAGGCCGTGCAGAGAGAGATCTAGATATGGTATAGATTCCTACGATAGTAGAATCGTCCACTGATCATATTGCTTATCTGTAGGCTGTGTAGAAAGTCCGACAAAAGCTCACAGATATGGCCACTTAAAGCAGCTTATCTGTCGTACATGGAATCTGAGGATGGAAGGAAATCATTAAAACCCTGAGACCATGAAAAAATTATTTTTATTACCCATAGCCGTCATTCTGTGTACATTTTCTCTCATGGCGCAGTGCTTTATAGAAGGACCTGAGTTGATAGACTGTCCGGATATTACTGAAACGTATTTTCTTAATTGTGATGGAGGGCATGAGGAAGTATTTTGGGATATATTTCCTCAGTATGGAGCCTTCATAGTAAGCGACGACAGCGCTAGCGCGGCTGTACTTTTCTCATACCCAGGTTTCTTCACCTTAACTGCAACGGCATCTACGCCAGACGGCATAGATACAGTAGAATTCTTCATTACTGTACTGGGAACTTCTAGTGAGTTTGAAGTGCTCAGCTGCAATGAGACGATAGACGGCTGCCTCACCGTATGTACAGGTAGCACATCTGTCATAAGCCTTGCCGATCCCAATGGCTATATAGGTGAATGGAGAGTAGTGGGTGCAGAGAATATCGACGATCGCGGCAGCGAAATAGAAATAGAATGGGGCAGTGCAGGTCCGGGTAGCGTCACATATATAGGAGGATGTCTCAGCCAAGAGATATGCGTTAATATACTGGCGGAGCCCATTGCAGACTTTACCATCGCTGGTATACCCTTAGCAGATACCATCACAGTCTGTCGTGATCAGCAGATTACTTGGCAGAGTGCGAGTACTGGGGCTTTGAGTCTGGGATGGGCATTTGGCAATGGAGAAGGAGCTAGCGGTAGCGTGGTGACGCAGAGTTATCCTGTGGCGGGCATCTACACAGTATCGCACACGGCCCAGGGCCCATGTGACTGTAGTGATGAGAAGACTATTGTCGTCCAGGTGCTTCCAGAGGCGGCTCCCACGCTCGACTGCATCAGTACTGTGTGTCCCGAGACCCGAAAGGTATATACTGCTACCACTGACGGATGCAGTCAATACTTCTGGTCGGTATCATCTCACGGTACCATCATCAGGGGTGGAGAAGTGAACGATGACTTCGTAGAAGTGATCTGGCATGAAGGGCCTGATGGTTTTATCACTTTGGCGGTGGCCTCATGCAATACGCCATACTGCAGCTCTAGTGCTACCTTCCGAGTGCCAGTGATAACATCTGATGGTCCACTATCAGGAGATGTCTCTGTGTGCAGTGCCGAGCTGGTCAAGTATAGCGCACCATACTTTCCTGGATCACAATACACTTGGGTGCTAGATGATCATGGTACCATCCTATCCGGCGCTGGTACGCATGAAGTCACCGTGCTCTGGGAGCGAGTCAGTACCGTCAGCACGGCCAATCTGTCCGTAAGCTATGAGGATTGTTTCCTGGGCTGCAGTGGTTCTGATGATCTGTCGATACAGATCGTACCGCAGATAGTGCTGGTGGGAGATCGTATCGTCTGCCAAGGCAGCGAGGCGAGCATAAGAGCTGAAGCAGGATTTGGCACCGTTGCTCCAGTAACTGTAGACTGGGAGCTTAGAGATAGTGATGACAATGTAGTCCTCTCAGTAGGGAGTGCTGATGCCATCAGTCCTACTATCAATGTTGCTCCTGGAAGATACATATGGTATGCTACTAGCTCTAGTGGAAACTATTGCAACACCATCATCACTCAGTCGCTAGACGTCACTGGGATACCTCCGACTCCCGCTGGTATCCGTACGGATGACCGAGTGTGTCTGGGACAGGTTCACAGTATGGAGATCGTGCCAGCAGGAGACTACAGCATTCTGTGGACGATTGATGACGGCGGCATCATCAGCACTTACTCAGGCGCTTCTGCGCAGCACAGTTTTGTCTCTGCTGGTCCGTATAGGATAAGTGCCAGGCATGCAGATATAGCAAATCCACTCTGCGA
>JAHDBH010000116.1 GCA_020630495.1 Saprospiraceae bacterium | reverse complement strand
TTCCTGCAGCAGATCCCAGTACTCCACAGCCCGCCTGAGATGTGGAATCACGATACTGCCGCCTACGATGAGAGAGATGGACATCACTTCCATGAGCTCTTCTTGGCTCACTCCTTCCTCGTGACACTTGCCCACGTGATATCGGATGCAGTCGTCACATCGCAGCACCATAGATGCGGCGAGGCCGAGCATCTCCTTGGTCTGTACCGGTAATGCGCCAGCCTCGTAGGTCTGGCTGTCTAGATTAAAGAAGCGCTTGATGACTCGATTGCTATCCTGAAAGATGCGCTCATTCATGCGCTCGCGATAGTCGTTAAATTCTGTAATGGCTGACATGTGCTAGATGTGATTAGACGCGAGTGCTATTGCGCTGGCGCCACTTAGAGATGAGTAGACGTATAGGTAAGGCAAGGGAGCTGATAACGCAGGCTACGCCAAAAAATACGTATTCGTTTTTGATATACTTAGTCATGCTTCGCTGACGATCCAGATGAAGGTGCTCTACAAATGGTGTGAGGCCATAATCATCTACAAAGATCTGAAAGTCATTGAGCGCACCTATGGAGTATATGATAGTAGGTATGCAGATGACAAGAAGCACATAGCGAAAAGGTCGATTGCGCGCCAGAGGATGGGTAGACCACAGGAAGATATATCGTGTCCATGTCACCGCCGCTATTACAAAGAGGATGTTGCTCAGTATGAATCTGTAATCGGGAGTGTAGAGTACTATAGGCAGTATGATCAGTACCACGATGATAGCAGTAATGATCCACCAAAGGCTCTCCGCGACCCACTGTCGATTACTGATACCGCTCACAGGCCTTGGTATAAGCTATGTAAGAGTCTGCGATTGCTATCGCTTACCTCAGTGAGGGGTAGTCTCAGCTCTTCTCGCAGTAGACCCTGAGCAGCCATCAGACACTTGATGCCCGCAGGGTTGCCGTCAGCATAGAGTGGTGTATGAAGTGGCCATAGCTTATAATGAATCTCATGAGCTCGCTGAAAATCACCATCGAGCGCATGTCTGATCATCTGAGAAAACAGCTCTGGAAGAGCATTGGCCAGCACGCTCAGACAGCCCTGTGCTCCGACTGCTATAGAGGCCACAGCCGTAGGATCATCTCCACTGATGACTAGAAAGTCATGCGGGGTATCGTGGATGATCTGACTCAAGTGACTCAGATTAGCTGTAGCTTCCTTGACACCTATGATATTCTTGTGCTTGTCAGCCAAATGTGCCATAGTGGATGCTGATATATTCACTACGGATCTGCCTGGATTATTATAAAGTAGGATGGGCTGATCTGTCGAGTCCGCTATCGCACTGAAGTGCGCGGTAAGGCCCGCTTGATTGGGCTTATTGTAGGCAGGTGCGCTGAGCATGTGGCCCTTGAGAGGGAGATCTTGCGCGTCAGCGATACTCTGTATGCAGGTAGCGGTATCATTTCCTGAGCTATGGCCAGACCACACAGGTACACGATCAGACGTCTGATCTAGGATGGTGTGCACCACTTGGTGCTGCTCATCTCTCGACAGAGTAGGTGTTTCTCCCGTGGTCCCGAGCGCCATCAGATAATCTAGTCCACCATCTATGAGGTGATCTACGATCTTCCTCAGTGTCTCGTGGTCCACCTGACCATCACTGAAGGGTGTCACTATGGCGGCTCCCGTGCCTACTAGCTCTCTACAGGACATAGGCTATTGATGATTGATTCTGCTCTATCAAAGAATACACCTAGGGGTTCGCCTTCTGCTAGATCAATGACTATATCTAGGTGCTCTGTATGACTGTGTGATGGGCCCACTTTGATCAGAGCTCGCGACGCCGCGGTGATATATTTCTGATGGGCGGATAGTGCGTGACTAGTCGTAAAGAGTATGTCAAATCGAGTATCGATAAACTCATTGACAGCCCTACCTGTGGGTACGCGCGTCCAGCGCACGTCTTTCTTAGTATAGACAGGTATGATCATCATGTCTGCATGCTCAGTCTCTTTGACATAAGAGAGGCAGGTCGTACGGATTCTTTTCGCTTCTAGATGATCGGAGAATTTGATGCAGGCCTCTTTCTGCTCTGGGTCACTCGCTTCAAATAGCAGTCCAGCTTCTCGCACGTAGATCTCTGGAACATCAGATGACGCGGTAGATTTTCCCTCTGTGGCTGCAAGGAGCTGCTTGAGATAAGCGCGCTTTCTGAAATATGCAATCGGAGGAATATCGGTCCACATACTAGCTAGCTTGGTGAATCTCCGTGCGACCCATCTTGCTATATTTCTCTATGCGCTGCGGGATGAGTTCGTCCACTGGTATAGCTAGCAGCTCTGTGAGTTGGGCACGGATATGCTTCTTCAGAGTGGATGCCATCTTGGCTGGATCATTGTGAGCTCCACCAAGTGGCTCAGGGACTATACCGTCTACTAAGCCAAAATCTGACATGTGCTCTGGTGTCAATCGAAGGGCTTCTGCCGCCTCTTCCTTGTGATCCCAATTGTGCCAGAGGATACTGGAGCATGACTCTGGAGAGATGACGGAGTACCAAGTATTCTGCAGCATAAAGACCCTATCTCCCAGTCCTATACCTATGGCACCGCCGCTGGCACCTTCTCCTATGACATAGCATAGTATGGGTACACGGAGTTGACTCATCTCCAGTAGATTGCGGGCTATCGCTTCCGCTTGTCCACGCTCCTCGGCTTCGAGTCCAGGATAAGCGCCAGGAGTATCAATCAGGCTGAGTACTGGGAAGCCAAATCTCTCTGCCATCTTCATGAGGCGGAGTGCTTTGCGATAGCCTTCAGGATTGGCCATACCAAAATTGCGATACTGACGCAGCTTGGTGTTGACGCCTTTTTGATGGCCAATGACAACCACGCTTTGATTGCCTATCTTGGCTATGCCGCCTACGATCGCCTTGTCATCAGCAAAGTAGCGATCACCATGTAGCTCTACAAAGTTCTTACAGATCTGCTCGATGTAGTACATCGTATAAGGACGCTCAGGATGACGTGAGAGCTGCACTTTCTGCCAGCCACTGAGATTGCTGTAGATCTCTTTTTGGGTGCTCTTGATCTTGGACTGTAGGTCTTTGATGTTTTGTGATACATCCACGTCACCTATTTCCTCGACTTGCTTCAGCTTGTCCAGTTGCTCATAGAGCTGCTCGAGCGGTTGTTCAAATTCTAGAAAGACCATAGTCAGTAATTCTGGTACGGACAAAGGTAGTGGATGAGTCTGAGAAGCGCTAAGCTAATCGATCAGCGTCGCTGGGTATGTAGTAAGTGAGAGCTCGCCACTGAGTGCGGTGAGCTCTCACTCATTATTCATCATTCTTTCACGATAGCTTGCAGGATCTTGACCTTAGCCTCGTCTACGACTACATAGTAAGTACCTGCTGGATAGTTCATGAGTGATAACTGACCTGTGTAGACTCCATCGTACAGTGTCAAGTTACTGATCATTATCGGAGTACCAGCGGCACTGTAGATGGTAAGCGGTAAGATGGAGCTTGGGTGCTCTGCACCGCTTATACTCATACGTACTATGTCAGCTGTAGGATTGGGGAAGACTTCTACATCCACACCAGCAGTGAGCTGCCTAGTGCTTACGGAGATGTCCAGCTCCACAGTACTTTCTAGTTCACAGCCAAGAGAGTCACGCACGACCAGATCATAGTCTCCCGACCCGAGATCAGTAAATTCACCGAGATCTTGGAAGGTGAAACCGCCGTTGATACTGTACTCGTAAGGAGGAAATCCATCAATGATGTCAACTATGATAGATCCATCATCCGCATCTACCGCGGATTCTCCTGTGACATTGATGTCAGCCTGCAATTTACATGCTAGCAGGTCTATAGAAAATTCTACTCTACAGCCTGCTGCGTCTTCTACTACGATATCATATGTGTCCTCGGACAGATTAGAATATAGTACTCGTGTAGAGAAGGTATTGCCTCCATCTATGGAGATCTGTACTTCGCCTATTCCATTTTGTGTATTGATAAATAGCGTACCATCCGATGCCCCTGGCTCACTGATCGTACCGGGAAAAGCGTCCGCTATGAGCTTACACTCAAATACTCCGCAGAAGTCTTGCTCAGCGCTGGAATTAAATTCTCCATCGAGCGACATGACTACGTTACCATTCATATCCGTGATCAGCGAGAAGCCTTCTCCATACTGGCAGCACATACCGTCTCCGTAGCTATCATTGATCACAAAGATGTAGCAGGCTGTGCTATCGAGGCATATAACCTGCGAAAAGATCTCATTTTCAAAACTATCATCGTAAGGGCCACCTTCATAGAAGACATTGTCATTTTCATCAAGAAGAGTCCATGTAGTCTCATCAGGAAATTCATCAAACTGGATCTGTAAGAGATAATCTGCACCTGTGGTGATAGCCGTCACTTCCACGCTAGCTTGATTGTTATCCTCTCTATCGTCATCGGTACCGTTTACGCTGATGATCGTGAAATCTACACCAGATGTTCCTCTTTCGAGATCTGTAAGAGGTATGAGAACTGATTCACTTTCACCTGTGGCAAGATCTCCTTCCCAAGTCACCGTGCCTGTTACTATACCATTGACCATTTGCTCTATCTCTACGGTAGATATGGGACGTGCTCCGATATTGCGCAAAGTCAGATTAATGGAAGTACTATCTCCACAGAGCACAGGCTCTGTATTGAGAGCAGATACGAGAGCGGCGTCGTTCTGACCTAATTTTCGGAGAAATACCGAGATGGTATCATTGAGAGGAGCGGAATCCTCCAGGAGTGAAGTGAATATTTTCACATCATAGTCACCGATGACGTCAAAGTCGGCTGTAATATCAAATGTATGGGTGTAAAAGCTATCAGGGCTCAATTCAAAATCAACCACTTCAAGAACTCTCGTGCGATCATCGACCTGGTAACCTACGCTAAAACTAGAAATTGTGTCAATCCCTACATTCACGAAGCTGGCGATGATAGTCTCTGATGCGCCGAGTTCTGCTGAGCTGGTGGGCTCCACCAGAGCTGCAGCTGCCAGGTCAACGGTATCTCTGCCGAGATTGTAGGAGATTATTCGAGTGAGTGTACTTCCTGGGGTGCCGCCTGCATACTCTGCGGTGAACCAAAAACTTCTGTCATCAGTGGGATCTATGGTCATATGGGAGTAGTCACCAAATCGTGAGTTAGAGTTGATACTGCCATCACCTACTGCTGCGACATATTCTACTACACTCATCTCACCTAGGGGATCACTTGCTCTCCTACCTGTAAATCGTACACCAGCAAACTCAGTCTCACTACTCACTATATATGCGAGCGCCATATTACCATTAGCATCCATGCATATAGAACCCATGTATCTATCCAGACCGTCCTCAGGGGCATAAGTGCCCTCTTGGTATAGCATCCACTCTTCGTCTACAGAGGTACGCCTCAGTTCTACCCAGCGGATTCCGGATAGATTATCACCACCTGAGACGTCTGTGATGAAATTATAAACGATCGACTCGTGTGTCCCAAAATTCCTGTAGTGCGGCTGGAACATGATGAGGAAAGGAATACCATCTAGGGCTCCTCCATTTCCTGGCTGAGGCATGCAAGGAAACTGTCCACCTACATTGATCGAGCAAGGATTGCTGTCATATGGTGAAGTGGGGATAGTGGTAGTGTTTACAGTGGTATTGGATGGATTGTCCCAGTCGATCTCGATCGTGTGTAGTAGTACATTATCTGTATCAGAGCTACCCCAAGCATCGTCCTGTAGTGATAGAAGGATCGGCTTGTCTTGTGCTGGTCTTTGCCTTCCCGTCCAGTCGACAGCAGATGGTACGAAGAAGCCTGGTGCACCAGATTCTCCAGCGAAGGTGATTCTCTGGATATCCACAGTCGGCTCGCCTGCGAGCAACTGATCACGATTGATAAAATATGAGACGTGCTGACCTGCGCCAGACTCATTGGTGGTGACGCTGTAAGCATTAGTCCAGATGCCATACTTAGGATAATCGGGAAACTGCGGTGTCCCAAAGTTGTACGCTGTATAGCTGCCTAGTGGATCGTGATCATCTGAAATGGCCACAAGCAGTTCATTTCCTCTAGGGAACTCCGTGATGATCCATCGCTCCACTTCCTGATCGTAAAGTACTATGGGATCTCCAGCGGAAGTCCTATTTACTTGCGACCATATCGCATTAGCAGCGAAGGTGGTGAGTAGCTCACCTTGCTTGTCATAGACTGCTATGGTCGTAGCATTGATGGCTTGAACGTAGTGATCGCGTCCCACATCACCAGAGGGATCATTGGGCGGCCCTGCGGTAATGCCCGTGATATTGATGGTGGGTTCTATGTTAAGATCCAGTCTCGAGTGGACTGACTGCCGTGTAGGATCTGGACCTTGGGGCTTCGCATCAGGATTGAACTGAGTAGGTCTGCCACGGCCTACAAAGTTCTTAGGCACGGCATTGTTGCGCTTGACCTGCTTCCGCTTATCGGGAGTGGTCTTGCGTATCTCAACCATATTACGGACAGGCTTGGTATGGCCTAGGAACTCTGCTTGTGTAGTGCTTACTTCCAGAGGTACTGAGATAGTAGTACTCTGCGCTGATATAGATAGGAGCGGAGTGGCGAAGAGAAGGGCGAGGAGTGTACTGCGATAGATTGTCTTGATCATATAAGGAGGTTTGTACTATGGTTGCTGTGGCGAAATTAGGAGGGCAAGGTGTGAAACAAGCAGGGCAATAAAGGTTTCATCAGGCTATCTACTCTAATGGACTGCTTAGCGACAAATAGGAGCTGGAGATAAATTTTTATCATTTGTACAAGGATTCCAAAAAACGCATTACTTTTGCCTCCGTTCTAAACGTAAGGTCCGGTAGTTCAGCTTGGTTAGAATGCCTGCCTGTCACGCAGGAGGTCGCGGGTTCGAGTCCCGTCCGGACCGCAGA
>JAHDBH010000018.1 GCA_020630495.1 Saprospiraceae bacterium | reverse complement strand
CTAAAAAATCAGGCCTAGATACGTCTGACTATCCTCGTCGTGGTGATGATGGACGATACTACATAAGACCAGGAAGCTACATCATGACGATATCAGCCGGTGATCATACCGTCCAGAAAACCTTTACGCTAAATTAATCACACTATGAAAGACTATGTAACACCCCTAGAAACCTATGCTCCACTTGATATTCCACAGCTACAAGATAGGGCTGATGACCTGATCCACAATCCTGTAAAGATTGAGTACGGCCGGTACTACTCGGAGGCCCTGGAGATATTTAAGGCTCACGCTGGGCAGTATATTTTATTTTCCCTCGTGCTCTTTGCGGCTTTTAGCGTAGCTGGCATGATTCCTTTTGCTGGCATATTCCTCATTCCTATGACTGTGGGTGGTGTGATAGTTGCCGATAAGATCGTCAGAGGAGAGTCCTATGAGTTTTCTGATTTCTTTAGCGGATATCAGAAATTTGGTAATCTACTAGGAGCAGGACTGCTCAGTGGATTATTGATAGTGGTGGGTACTCTCTTCTGTCTACTTCCTGGCATCTATCTGGCAGTGGCCTACTCTTGGGTGCTGATGATTGTATACTTCCAAGATGGTGCTATATGGGAAACCATGGAAGCTAGCCGCAAGATCATCACTAAGCAGTGGTTTGAATTTTTTATTTTCATGCTGCTCGGTAATCTTATCGTCTTTGCTGGATTACTCCTATGTGGGGTAGGAATCCTAGCAGCGGCACCGATCGTATGGATAGCGCAATATCTGCTCTATAGAGATGTGTTTCTCCGAGCTGATGGTGATGACTATGACGATCTCATGGAGGTCACGGTAGACCCAGTAGATCCAGTGGATCCTGATGAGGATCTCGTGTAGTCCCGCAAGATATCACACGGACAAAAAAAGAGCCCCTAGCGAGCAATCGCTAGGGGCTCTTTATATATTTCGGCTTATCACCTAAGGATACTTAGCCAGCCATGGCAAATACTCCTACTAGCTTATCCATATTGGGCGAAGTGCTGCCACCGGCTGGTTCTATACTGATAGCATATGCATCAGTGGCGTTGACTTTACCTACTGCTATGAGACCATTGCCTTTCTCATCAAATAGATCCATCGGCACCGGTGCATTGTCGCCTGTGATAGACCACAGCTGAAAAGTTTCGCCCTCGGCGAGCTCAGGCAGATCTATGACTCTCAGATAATTCTGATTGCTTGCTTGGTCATCGAGCAGTTCTATACGTGCGCTAGCATATGCCTCAGTCGCTGATATGTCTACTGGCCTATACTGATCCGTAAAGACTGACTCTAATTGGGCGGCATACGCCTGCGCTGTGGCCGTCTTGGTATCACACTCTTCTAGCTCGAGTTGATGACTTGCTCGAGCCTCCGAGAGCTCACTCTGCTGCCATGCATATACTCCTATACCCGCTATGGCAGCTAGGAATAGACCAGAAAGCAGCCCTCTGAGTCCACGGCCTGAAGAGGCAGTCTTATTCTCACTTGTTGTAATTGATTCTCTGCTCGGATCGGCACTTCTACCAGGAGGCTTGGGATAGTCTCTGAGGATTTTCTCTACTACGTCGCCCTCAGGCGTGAGACCATGGGACTCAGCGTAGCGATAGAGAGCTATCTCTATTTCTCTGAGCTCTGCTACGAGCTCTGGGTATCTGCGCAGCGCTGCTCTGACCTCAGACTGATCATGAGCATCGAGCTGACCAAGAGCATACAGCTCCAGTAGTCCTGATGATCTGATATCGGCGAGTGTCATAGAGAGGCGATTATAAGTAGGAGTAGCAATACAATGATGCTACCGATGAATAATGATTTTTCTGAGCGCAGTGTGTCACGCAGTTGAGACATGGCTGAGCGGAGTCGCGTCTTGACGGTGCCCAGTGGGATGTCCAGCTCCTTAGCTATTTCCGACTGAGAATATCCTTGCAGATACATCATATCGAGTAGCACACGGTACTTTTCATCGAGCTTATTAGCGAGTGCGGACACATCTATAGAAGCGCCTCCATTAGCATTGCCTTCACTATCATGTACGGTGATATCGAGGCTATCGGTTTTTTGGTTGTGCTCATATTTCTTGAGACGCACGGCGTCCAGAGCATTATTCCTGGCGATGCTCATGAGCCACGTGAAGAGCACTGACTTTTCTGGATCGTAGCGATCTACCTTAGTCCATAGCTTCATGAAAGTGTCTTGAAGGATCTCTTCTGCCAGTCCTGGATTTTTGACGATCCGCAGGATTACACCATATAGAGCTTTACCATATTTATCATAGGCTGCTCGGAGTCCCTTAGGGTCGCTTTCGCGCAAATGCGATATGATCTTGCTATCCTCGATGAGACAAATATAAGCGATGGTGTCCTTAAAGAATCGTCTCAGTCCTTCTAAAGAGATGATTGTCCCTATCGTCATTGCCCTCTCGCTACCCTAGCTCCTAAAAAAATTTAAATAAAATTCCAAAATGTGAAATCCATTCCCAATCTGGTACCCGTATATCTCTATACAAACCATTTACTCACACAAACTATCGTATGAAATTTCTTGCCTACCCTACACTACTCCTTACCATCATGCTGCTTATCAGCTCATGTGCCAGCCAGGACAGCTCTACTTCTCAGAGCGCTGATGGTAACGACTACAGCACTAACATCCCAGCTCTTCTCGACCGTAGTGAAAAAATTCGCCTTGATAAGGAATGGGATTTTGTACAGAATCAATACGGCGAGCTCAAGACGAAAATATCATCAGACGAGGCCGCTATTACAGAGAGAATCGAACTCGCTCAGTTATTTGTGCGTGAAGCACGCGTCACAGGAGAGCACGGACACTATTACCCAGCAGCTTTAGCGCTATGTAATGACGCTCTCTCAGCTGAGGTAGCCAGTAAAGACCAGAAATTTAATGCCCTTGTCACCAAAGCAGGAGTACAACTCTCCCTGCATGAATTTAAGGACGCACTTGCTACGGCAGAGGAGGCTCTTACGTACAATCAGATCAATGCCCGCGTGCATGGCGTCCTCGTAGACTGCTATGTAGAGCTTGGTGAATATGAAAAAGCCGTAGAAGCTGCTGACAGGATGATTGCCATCAAGCCTGACATACGCTCTTACAGCCGCATATCTTACTTGCGTGAAATTCATGGCGACGTAGAAGGTGCCAAAGAGGCGCTGACTCTTGCTGTCAAGTCCGGCTATCCTGGCTATGAAGAGACTGCATGGGCCATGCTTACCCTGGGCGAACTCTATGCTCAGTACGGCGAAGAAGACAAAGCACGCCAGATCTATGAAGAAATTCTCCTCATGAGAAAGGATTATCCATTTGCTATAGCCGCGCTAGCACAGCTTGACTATGAGTCAGGAGATGTGAAAGAAGCAGAGAGGAAGCTCAATGAAGCAGCCGCCATCATACCAGAGGTCGGCTACTATACGCAGCTCGCTGAGATATATAAGTCTCAGGACCGCACGGAGGAGTTTGAGAAAGTCATGCCAGAGATATTTGACATGCTAGAAGATGATGTCGCTGCTGGACACAATATGAATCTGGAATACGCAGACATATATCTCAATCTATATGGCGACACAGATAAAGCTCTGGAGTACGCCAAAAAAGAAGAAGCCAAGCGTCCCAAAAACATCGACGTAAATCGTCTGCTCGCAGAGATATATGCCGCCAAAGAACAGAAGGACAAGGCAAGCCATCACTTAGAGATCGCCTCCTCCACACAGTCTGCGCACCCTATGCTCAAGACACTAGCAGCTTACACTGCTGGGTAATTACCTTGCTTTTTCACATGCAAGCATGACTACTGCATAGCGCAGTAGCTGATAACTATTAATTGATTTTCAAACCTATTTTCTACTATATAAATCGTTTACTTATGAAAACATCACTACGAATAAATCGTCAGCGCGCCGAGAGAAATGGGCTGCTGGTGGTATTGCTGGTGTTTCTCGCTATGACTTCAGCGCTCTTCGCGTCCAGTCACCGAGAGGCTCCTCTCATTTCCAACGATCCACTTGCGGATAATACAGACCTCTACGCTTTTCGTAGCCCTGACAATCCGAGTGTCATCACGATCATAGCCAATTATATACCCGCCGAGCTACCATATGGCGGACCTAATTATTACACATTCGGAGAAAATGTGCGCTATGAAATTCACATAGACAATGACGCTGCCGTACCAGGTGATGAGATAATTTATCGATTCACTTTCGCGCACGAAAATGAAGATCCTACGACATTTTTTAATATCCGTCTGGGTATGGAAAATATCAAGGCGACTTACACTATGGAGAGATCTGTAGACGGCGGGAGCACTTTTGAGACAGTGGTCATGAACGGCATCGTCCCTCCACCGAATATCGGCCCGCGCTCGATCGAGAGCGGTGTAGGCCTCGGAGGAGAATATGAAGATTTCTGGACAGGTGCTATCACACAGGCTTCTAGCGGAGAGCGCGTATTTGCAGGTCCTGTAGATGATCCATTCTACGTGGATCTGGGCGGCATCTTTGATCTCGGTGATTCACCACGCCAGGGTGAGCCTGCACGAGATGCTATCGCTAAGACTAATGTGCATTCCATAGCGCTTCAGATACCTATCGAGATACTACTCAAAGATGGCGTAGACCCAGTGCCGACTAGCATCTTGGATCCAAATTTTGTGATCGGTGTATGGGCTTCTGCCAGCAGACCAGCTATACGCACCATCAATGGTGACGGTACAGAGCTGTATCAGGGACAGTGGATCCAGGTGTCACGCCTCGGTATGCCATTGACTAATGAGGCTGTCATAGCCATACGTGATAAAGATGAGTGGAATCGCATGACACCTTATGATGAGCTGATGGACACAGAGATGGATGAGTATTTCTACAATCCTGAGCTCGGTCTCTATATGGATGATGACCTTTTTGGAGGTGTCGTACCCGCATTTAGCGCACTGAGAATCCAAGAAGCATCGCTAGGAGCATTTGACTTTACTAATGGTGCTGACGGGCTATTCGGTCTCAAAGGAACTGCCGCTGTAGAGGGGACAGCCCTAGATGACAATGTATTTGGTACACTACTGCTTCCAGCCGCTGGCAAGCCTAGATCAGTAGATTTATGGCCAGCATTTTTTACTGGTGTGCCCAATGTAGTTCCTTATCAATTAGCTACTGGCAAAGAAGGAAATCCACTCGCAGCTGGTAAGCCATTTGTGAATAATTTCTTGCCCAATGGCGGTGATATGCTACGACTCAATATGGCCGTACCAGTGACCCAGAGAGATGATCCAAATTTCAGCCCACTAGGACTTATCCAAGCAGCTGCCATAGGACTTACGGTGGCACCATTTAATGAAACTGCCGAACTAGAATTTATTCCCAATATGGATGGCTTCCCAAATGGTCGCCGCCTAGAGGATGACGTTACCACTATCGAGTTACAGGCGGTATCAGGTGTAGTCCTCGCCGCTATAGGCCTATGGTATGATGACTATGATCCGGCTTCTAGCCCTTCACCAGTGACAGAAGATCTCCTAGGAGTACTCACATACCGTACAGGTGTAGATAGCAATGACAAAAATTTCCGCTCAGAATTTCCGTATGTAGCCACTCCGTGGAGAGGTACAGAGGTAAAGCAGTAATCAAATACTAAATAAAATACAATGAAAAATATATATCATAATTTAAGAGCAGTGATGCTCATTATGCTCGCGGCAGCGATAAGCGCTACCAGCGCTTTTGCCTCGAGCCACAGGGAAGCTCCCCTGATTTCTAATGATCCGCTTGCGGATAATGTGGACCTCTATGCATTTCGCAGTCCAGATGCGCAAGATATGATCACCATCATCGCTACCTACATTCCCATGCAGCTAGCACAAGGTGGGCCAAACTATTACAGCTTTGGTGAAAACATCCGCTACGAAATCCATGTCGACAATGACGCAGCCGTACCGGGCGATGAAGTCACATATCGATTCACATTTTTTAAAGAAAATAATGCGCCCAATACCTTTTTCTACATCCGCGCAGGATTACAGAACCATGAGACGACGTACAATCTCGAAAGAAGTACTGACGGTGGCGTCACATTTACTACTATCATCGAAGGTGGTGTAGTGCCTCCATACAATGTAGGACCTCGCTCTATCGAGAGTTCTGTAGGTCTTAATACTACTTACGAAGAGCTCTACACAGGAGCCATCACTACAGCGTCTACAGGCGAAAATGTATTTGCTGGACCTACTGATGATCCGTTTTTTGTAGATTTAGGTGGTATTTTTGATCTTGGTAATTCTCCCCGTCAAGCGGGAAAAAACGTGGATGCTCTAGCTTGTCTAAATGTAAGTGCAATTGCTATCCAAGTACCCATTTCCACTCTACTCAAGGAAGGTGCTCCAGCAGAACCTGCTGATATCCTAGATCCAAACTATGTGATCGGTGTATGGGCATCTGCAAGCAGACCTGCGATGACAACTCTGAGCAAAGATTCTGATCCTGAGTACTCTGGTGACTGGATCCAAGTGTCTCGTCTAGGAATGCCACTGACTAATGAGGCAGTCATTGCTGTAGGAGATAAAGATTTTTGGAATGCTATCACGCCGTATGATGAAATCTCAGAGACTACGCTCGATCAGTATTTCTACAATCCTGAGCTAGCGCTCTACATGGATGATGACCTATTTGGTGGAGCAGTTCCTTCTTTTGCTGATCTGCGTATTCAGACGGCAAGTCTTGGGGCATTTGACTTTACCAACGGTGCAGATGGACTATTTGCGCTCAAGGGTACAGATGCAGTCGCTGGGACCGCTTTGGATGATGAAGTGTTTGGAACACTCTTGCTTCCAGGAGCTGGCCAACCAAGATCTGTGGATCTATGGCCTGCTTTCCACACAGGTGTGCCTAATGTCATTCCCTATCAGTTAGCTACAGGCAAAGCGGGAAATCCCCTCGCAGCTGGTAAGCCATTTGTCAATAACTTCTTGCCAAATGGTGGTGATATGCTTCGTCTCAATATGGCTGTACCAGCTACAGCAAGAGATGACGAGAACTTCAGTTCGCTCGGACTTATCCAAGCAGCGGCTATAGGGCTCACTGTAGCACCATTTAATGAAACTGCAGACCTAGAGTTTCTACCCAATATGGATGGATTCCCTAATGGTCGTAGACTAGAGGATGACGTCACGCGAATCGAGCTGCAAGCAGTAGCTGGTGTAGTACTCGCGGCTGTGGGACTATGGTATGATGATTTTGATCCCGCTAACTCCCCTAGCCCAGTCACAGAAGACCTTCTCAATGTACTGAGCTTCACTACTGGTGTAGAATCCAATGATCGCGAATTCCGTTCATCTTTCCCATACTTGGCTACTCCCCACAGCGGTACTGGACCATGCAGTGGAGAGATATATGATGGAGAAGTAGACGAAGACATTGTAGTCAACAAGAATCTTTTCACTTCATCTAATACGACAGGTAAAGTAGGTGTATTCCGTATCTCAGATGACGCTATTAGCTCCACGGAGTTTGTCAGTCAAGACATGGATGCTGATGGTATCTTCTACGATGATGAGAATGATGTGCTCTACCAGCTCAATAGATCTGCTAATGTAGTAGATGTATACACGGATGTACTAGCTAATCTAGACAGAGGTGTGAGACCTACTTACTCTTCTAGCTCTACGAGCGACTTCAGCAATGGTAGAGAAATCGCCGTGAGCGGAAATAAGCTCGTAGTAGCTCAAGATGCTAGCGACAATAATGGAATGGTCAACAAGTTTGCCATTTATAATATCACAGAAGCAGGTCTAGTCTTCCAGAAAGAATACATCTCTGAGCTCAATCTTTGGGGTATCCATCTTGATGGTAGTACTATGTATGCTATCCAGGACAATAGTGCCAACGTGCTTGAGTATAATAATTTCTTTTCCTCGGCTCCTGGTACCATCACTCCTGATGAGGTGGTCGTAGTAGCTGATATGATCAGAACCCACGGTATCACCTATGATGCAGACAGTGACGTGATGGTACTTACAGACGTAGGCGATGCTGCCAGTCGTACTGATGGTGCCGTACTGACTATCGCAAACTATACTGCGGCTAATGATGATAACGTCATCACAGACGAAGAGCAACTCAGAATAGAAGGAGATAATAGCACACTGGGTAATCCAGTAGATGTGGCTTATGATGCAGAAGAGGAAGTCCTCTATGTAGCAGAAAGAGCTAACATGGGTGGTCGACTTCTTGTATTCAACGCCCCTAGTGCAGATGGCGACGCAACTCCAGCAGTAGCCGAATCCTTTGCTGGTATATCAGCTGTGTATTTAGAAGGCTCTATAGGAGACTTTATGCTCAATCAAGTAGGTACCGTATATCTATCAAGTAATAATGCCTTCGAAATCACAATCGCTGATATCCTTGAAGATAATTCTCTCTCTACAGAGTCATTTATGATCGCTGCGGAGGATGCCGATGGTATTCACTACGATGATGAAAATGACGTACTCTATCAGCTCAATAGATCGGATAATGTCATAGAAGCATACTCTGATGTGAAATCAAGTCTCGAAAACGGTGAAGCTCCGAGCATCACCGCCACCTCTACCTCTGACTTCGCAAATGGTCGTGAGATCACCGTAGCAGGAGAATTTATGGTAGTAGCGCAGGATGCTGCTGATGCCAATGGCAACCAAAATCAACTCTTTGTCTACCGCTTTAGCCCTACGAGTATCACGCTTGTCAATACCTATGACGTAGATATCAATCTATGGGGCATCGATGCAGATGTGAATACGCTCTACGCTATTGTAGACAATTCTGATCAGCTCGCTGTCTACAATGACTTCTTCCTTAATGAAGATGGCGACATCGCACCAGATGCAGTGATCACTATAGATGGCATAGGCCGTACGCACGGTCTAGACTACTATGCAGCAGACGACATCATGGTACTTACAGATGTGGCTATGGCAAGTAGCGATATTGACGGTGCTATAGTGACTGTACCTTCCTTCAGCACAGCAAGTGAGGACGGTACAGTGGATGCGAGTGAGCGACTGCGTATCGCTGGTCCAGCAACACTACTTGGCAATCCAGTTGACGTGTCTTTTGATCCAGTAAATTCTCTCATTCTCGTAGCAGAGAGAGCGAATCAAGGTGGTCAAGTACTCGTATTTGCAGCCAATGCAAGCGGCGATGTAGCACCTCTATATAGTGAGCTAGTACCTGGTGCATCAGCTATCTATCTGGAAGGTTCTACCAGTGATGAGAATCCTATCACAGGAGTCATCGATACCGATGGTGAAAGGCTAGAGTACTCTCTATTCCCTAATCCCGTATCGGATTTCATGAATGTACAGATCGAAGGTCCAGAAAGATTCTGGAAAGATGCTGTCATACAAGTCCTAGATATGCAAGGTCGCGTGCTCATCACTGAGAAGCAATCTTTCAGCACAGTGACAATTGCAATGAGAGATTTACCAGCTGGCTCTTATCTCATGACCATCGAGAAAGACAATCTTGCTATCAAAGAAGTAATTACCAAGATGTAATTACGGACATATTCTCAATCCCTAGAGCGATCTTTTAGGCAAGATACTAGGGAAATGGGTTTTTGGTTTGAGCCCCGACACGATGGTGTCGGGGCTTTTTTTATGTGAAACATTCCATGTAAAATCTTTTTTTCTAGGCATCTTAATCGTGATAGAGTATCACTTCTACTATCGCGATACGGTGTTTTCTATTAATTGTCCAGCGAGACAATTCCTAGGTGCGCATGATGATTAATGGTGATGACTCACTCACTGCCTAGGATTTGTATAGATGTGCGTATGTTGCCATGCCTGCAGGGCAGTACTCGCATAGATGATTTTAGAGCTTTCTGTGAGCGTCACAAAAAAAGCCTCAGCACCTGTAGTACTGAGGCTTCTTGATAAACTAAGAAAGAGGCTTTACTCTCCTTGCTCGTAACGATTATTGTCTTTATTGACATCCGCCATCTGCTGGAGGGGATCTATCTCGATCATGAGCAGATCCTTTAAGCTTACTGGCACGTGCAGCTCGTAAGTCTCACGTGTCCATGTCCAGTCTGGCATCACCTCAGCAGGGATATCACCAGGAAACTCATGCTTCTCACCTCGCATCATACGTAGAGGCAGATGATAAATTTTCTTTCCACCATCACGAGTGGTGACATACACATCGAGGGGCATAGGCATCTTACCGATTTTAGCTAGTGTCACCACGATATGACCGTCCTCACCTGTCTTGATTCCCTGGACTCCGTAGTCAATGGTATGAGTAGTATTGACCATGTACTCGCGATACCAGTCCAGCTCCATATCAGCATGCTTCTCCATGATCTTGATAAAGTCTTTATCTGTAGGATGTTTAAAGCTCCACTTGGCAAAGTAGTCCTTGAAGGCCGTCCAAAACGTCTGCTCGCCCATGATATATCTGAGCTGAGCAGCAAACACGGCTCCCTTTACGTAGGAGCCAACACCGTATGCGCTATTGGTCATATAGTGATCAGCATGCGTGCTGAGAGGCTCCTCCATACCGCTCGCAGTGAAATTAATATATCCCGTCATGCTTCCTTGCTGAGGATCTTCGCGGTACTTACCATTGATGAGTTCTTCTTTGATCAAGTAATTCATCACATCACTAGTTGCAAAGGAGGTAAATCCCTCATCCATCCATGGGTAGAGCGCCTCATTAGTTCCTAGTAGCATCTGATACCAACTGTGCATGAGCTCATGCACTGAGACTCCTACGAGGCTATTAAAACTGCGCTCCCCTGTGATCAGCGTAGCCATAGGATATTCCATACCTCCATCGCCTCCCTGGATAAATGAATACTTATCATATGGATACTTGCCATACTTATCTGAAATATATTCCAGAGCAGCGCTCATGACGCGTGGTAGATTAGCCCAATTTTCAGAGGTCTTTTCTCCTGGTTGGAAATAAAAGTGAAGCTCTACTCCACTAGGTGTCATCACTCTGGTATGCTCGTAGTCTGGATCGGCTGCCCATACAAAATCATGAACATCTTTGGCTATAAATCTCCAGGCCTTCTTGTCCTTCATCCTCTTTTTCATCGCTCTCCTTTGGCGCTTGTCCATGACTTCTTTGGCCATGCCATCAGTTACACCTGGTGTCTCTAGTCTGCGTCCGGTAGCACCTACGACATAGTCTTCATCGATCATGATGGTGACGTCAAAGTCACCCCACACACCGTGAAATTCTCGAGCGATATATGGATTTGGGTGCCAACCCTGCGCATCATACTCACAGAGCTTGGGATACCACTGCGACATAGATAATCTGATACCTTCCTTATTATCGCGTCCTGAGCGTCTGACTTGTAGTGGCACCTGGGCTTGGTATTCCATGTGGAAGGTGGTGCTAGCACCAGGCACTATGGGTTGCTGGAGTTCCACCTCTAGGATGGTGCCTTCTACCTTGTACTGCAGCGCTGCCCCGTCTTGGGTGAGCGACATGACCTGGTGGTAGCCTACTTCCTCTGGAGTAAGCTTACTGATACGTGTGGATACTCTACTATCTGGATCTTGTATGCTCAGGGAGCGCTCGTCCATCATACTTCCTGGCTGGAAGGCATTGAAGTAGAGATGATAGTACACTCGAGTGAGCGTATCTGGACTATTATTCTTGTAGACTAGTACTTGATCGCCCGTGTACTGATTCTTCTCGGCGTCTACATCGATTTTCATCGTGTAGTCTACCTCTTGCTGCCAGTACTGAGCACTGGCACTGAGTGTGGCTACTAGCAGGAATAGCGAGCTCAGTAAGAGATGCTTAGGTGTGAATTTCATCATTGCTATTGCTTTCATTTATTTGTAATTCGTAAGGATACTTGTAGAGATTTTGCGTAAGCAAATGGAAGCCTTTCCACTGATACTTTTTGGCGCTAAGCCACAGAAAACCAATCATCGTCACTGTAGTCACAACGAGCATAGTGCCCACATCAGTTTCCTCCATGATCCATATAGTAGGAGTCTGGATCGCTGCGCCCTCATAGGTGATGATGGTAGCAGAAAAGATATTGACTGCCCAGTGTACGCCCATGGCCATCTCCAGACCATTGTCCCAGATCGTCATGAGGCCTAAGAAGAGTGCACTGATAAGATAATACGGAAACATATACTGTATGCCGTACTCCACCACCTCTGGATTGCCCATGTGCAGGAGGGCAAAGAGTAAAGAGGTAGCTAGGAGTCCAGCCCAGGCGCCATTGAGCAGATGACTCACGTGTGGCATGAGATAACCTCGGATCACGAGCTCTTCTGCTGTAGTCTGTATAGGTAATATGGTGAGACTGATGAGAAGCAAGGGTAACCACTGTGCAGGATCCCACTGCAATGTGAAGTTCTCTGAGTAGAGCACCATCCCAGTGCCCTCGAGGATAACGGTAATCCCCAGCATCAAGAAAAATCCCCAGCGAGCCCTGCCCCACCTGAATCGTGCAAAAGGCGTAAACATCTTCAATATTGGCAGCTTGTAGGCGAATCTCAAGTAGATCAGCATGGCGATCATCATACCTACAAAGCTCATCAGCATGAGTAAAAAGCCCAGATTATTGTCCAATCCCAAGACGCTGAAATCCTTGGTCACATTCATTTCCTGTATGATCTCAATCGGATCACCTAGGGCGCTTGCTCTGATGTATGCTACGGCGCTAAAAGGGATCTGACCGATAAAGTAGCCAGCGATGCAGATTATGATACCAAGAAACGCAAAGAGAATTCCCTTGAGTGGATTCTTCTGGATGAGATGCGATTCTGGAATAAGTCGCATGTAGTCGAGCTCCCTGACCTCTGTGGACTGCTGCAGATCATTCATGAGACACGAAAGTACTCATAATGCGTGCCTGGGAAAGTGTTCATGATCACGTAATTTTGCTCGCAAAGTTCATTGTATGAATCGTAGAACAGCCCAGATTGTAGCCTTTGTGTCACTTCTTCTTGTAGCTGCTGGCAGCAGACTCATGCCGCATATGTGGAATGTCACGGCCGTAGGCGCTGTTTCTTTGCTGGGCGGTGCATTTTTTGGCCGAAAGGCCTGGGCCTTTCTCATACCCATCGCCGCAGTCTGGCTATCTGATCTTGTACTTAATAATACACTCTACGCAGGCTACTATAGCGGATGGGCATGGCTCACACCTGGCATGATCTGGATCGTACTGGGAATGGCAGCCACCGTAATCATCGGTCGTCTTCTACTTCAGAGCAATAAGGGATATGGACGTTTATTCTTAGCGAGTATTGCTGGTGCAGTGGCATTCTATTTTCTTACTTCTCTGGGTACCTGGATGGCTGATATCATCTATCCCAAAACTGTCGGAGGACTGCTCGCTTGCTATGCTGCGGGATTACCCTTTTTGCTCAATACTGTACTTGGTAATCTGGTATTCTGCGCAGTACTTTTCCCTGCGTATCAGTGGTATGCTCGTAAGTACAATTTACACCAGCCTGAGCTCGATCCTACGCTCGCGTAATCAGGGGGTGGCCTACGATGGATTAGTTTCTTTGGCCTCGGGTGGATACTCTACTCGCACATGATTTATACTACGCAGCATGGTGCGAAATGTATCCTTGCACTGTTCTAACTCGGCAAATGTCAGTGGACTGCTATCTAGCTGACCAGATTTCAACTTGCCTTCTACAATTTTATCCACCAGACCATCTATATCTTGGCCTGTGGGATTTTTGAGACTTTTGGCAGCCGCCTCTAGACTATCTGCAATCATCATGATGCTCTGTTCCTTAGAAAAGGGTAAGGGGCCAGGATAGCGAAAAAGCGACTCATCAAATTCCTGATCAGGATGCGCCTGCAACTGCTGTCGATAGAAATACTCTACGCGCGTATTGCCATGATGGGTGCGTATAAAATCCACAATTTCCCTGGGCAGGCGCGCCTTCTCGGCCATGACCACGCCTTCTGTCACATGCTCTATGATAGCGCGAGCGCTCTCAAAATTATTCATCGTGTCATGCGGATTATGCCCCGTCTGATTTTCTATAAAGACCTCAGGATTCTTTAACTTTCCGATGTCATGATAGAGCGCTGCCACTTTGACCAATTCTACATTGGCGCCTATACGCTCTGCCGCTGCTTGACACAGATTACTGACTTGCAGACTATGCTGCAAGGTACCCGGGGCAGAGATAGAAAGATCCTTCAGGAGAGGCTTATTGAGATCGGCGAGCTCCGTCAGTCGTATACTCGTGGTAAATCCAAATAGTCGCTCCAGCAGAGGAATCAATGGATAAGCTAGAAGGGTCAGAAGGACATTGAGAAAAAACCACAAGTAATTGCGCCATTCTAGTCCGCTTAGGTCTCCCTCGAGGATGAGGCTTACGCCAAAATACCCTATACAATAACTCAATAATATCAAGAGCAAACTCGTAAAAAATTCACTCCAGTCACGTGTTTCTTTTACCAATAAAACTGCCACGATACCTGCTAATAATTCCAAAAAGGTGAACTCATATCCCTGATGAGATAAAAACGAATCGATAAGTACGACTACCACGTGGGTGAAAAGTGCCAAGCGCGAATTAGTAAATGATCTGACGATGATCGGCACCACACAGAAGGGAATGATATAGCTGCTGATATTTCCTGTGGCCTCGATAAAATATACCAGCATGGCAAATAGCACTGGCCAAAATAGCATAAAGATCAGTCGACGAGGCTTGTGAAACACCTGCGGATCATGATTAAATAAGTAGACCAAGAATATGCTGATAATCAGGCAGGTCAGCAGCAGATAGCCCAGAAATCTCCACCAGTCCGTCACCTCCAAGAAGGACTTGGGCTGATGATCTCTGTTGTAGGCATCGATGATTTCGGCCTTCTGTGCTGAGATAGGCTCACCACTGTAGAGCAGGACGTCACCTTCATTGAATACACCTATCTCTGCTGCCAGTGCCACCTGGTCTCGCATGAGGCGTTCATTGTAAGCGGAATCGAAGGTAAGATTGGCCTTGACGGTGCGCTCCAAAATGGGTTGTAGGACTGATAGCTCAGCACTGTTAAATCTCTCCTCGAGCATAGATAGCGCATCTGCTGGCGTATACACCTCATCTTGACTTATCTCAGTAGAGCGACCTTCGGAGGCTATGATGATGGGAAACTTCTCGGGCCATTCTCTGAGTACACCGTTCCTATATATCTCATGTAAGTAGTCATAGCCTATCTGACGCAGCCGAGCATACTCTACATCAGTGAGCTGCGGGAAGAGAGATCTCCTGCTCTGTAGTAGAGTCTCCATCTCTTGCTTCTGCTCTATGGCTACACTCTGATCCTTGGTATAGGTAGGCTTGTGACTTGATCTTATCTCTGCTTCCGTACGCACTTCGCTCGGCTTATAAGTGAAGTCTCTGTCAGCTATGTAGTCCTCCTTGTCCCAGACGCTATTTACGGGTGCGTAGATATTTTGATACTGTGTCTTAGGAAAGAATAGAGCTATCAGAGCGACCGCTAGGGACACTATCGCATAGTTGAGCCAATGGCCCTTCTTACTTGCTGTCGGCGTCAACTGATCCATGGTATAAAGGTAGCAACTAGCCTACTGGCCCTTTCGACTTTCCCAAAGTACGTCTTGCTCACCACTAGCATGCAAGACGGATCGAGAAAGCACAAACAGCCAGTCAGAAAGTCGATTGAGGTACTTTATCATCAGGGGATCTATCTCCGTCTCCTCTGACCATGTCACAAGTCGTCTCTCGGCGCGTCTACAGACACATCGCGCCACGTGGCAGCGAGCCGCCAGATCCGTACCACCAGGAAGCACAAAGTTCTTTAGCTCAGGTAGCGTGCTCTGCATCTCATCTATGTTGCTCTCGAGGAGTTCTATATCCGTGAGATCTGCTCCAGGTAGATTCCACTGGGCGGGATCTTCTGCTGCGAGTACGCTGCCTATATCAAACAGTGTGGATTGCACCTTGCGGAGGAGCATCGTATCGCCTAGTAGCACCGAGATCATACCTAGATGAGCATTGAGCTCATCCACTGTGCCATAGCACTCGAGGCGCAAGTCGTCTTTCTGCACGCGAGTACCGCCTAGTAAGGATGTAGAGCCATCATCGCCCGTGCGCGTATATATCTTCATAGAAAGCTAATGATATGATCAGATAAGGTGCAAACTCTCTTAGGAGATGCACGCCGCAAATGTAGGTAGTAGTCAGTGCTCTCGCATCAGAGCAGACCGCTCTGAGGTCTGACGGGATTGGCATTTCTGACATCGCTCTCCACCAGTCCATCTCGTAGACGTATGATGCGGTGAGCGTGCTCGGCGATGTCTGGCTCGTGGGTCACGAGCACCACTGTATTGCCGCTATCCTGGATCTTCATGAATATCTCCATGATCTCAATACTCGTCTTGGTATCAAGATTTCCTGTGGGCTCATCAGCGAGGATGAGGGCGGGCTTATTGACTAGTGCGCGTGCGATGGCTACACGCTGTCGCTGACCTCCGCTGAGCTCATTGGGATTGTGATGGATGCGATCACCTAAGCCCACAGATTCTAGGACATCAGCAGCCCTGTCCTCTCGCTCGCTCCGGGAGATCCCAGCATAGATCAGTGGTAGGGCTACATTCTCTAGACTGCTCATGCGGGGCAGGAGGTTAAATGTCTGGAAGACAAAGCCTATTTCTTTGTTTCTGATGTGTGCGAGCTCGCTATCCGTCATGTCGCTCACATCGATACCATTGAGCTCATAGCTACCTTCTGTAGGTGTGTCTAGACATCCTAGGAGATTCATGAGAGTCGACTTTCCGCTACCAGATGGGCCCATGAGGGCCACGTATTCATTCTTCTGTATGTCTATATCTACACCGTCCAGTGCATGGACTTTTTCTGAACCCATCTCGTAGATTTTCTTCAGCGCTTGGGTGTATATGACGGCTTTGGACATAGAGTAGATATTTGTGGTGAAGATAATTGTGATGCATGAGTCTGACATATTTGTTGGATCAGCGTTTCGATTTCATCCACGGACATATGCATTTAAGAGATTCACAGAGTAGCGCTTACAGAAGTACATGGAAGGCATGGTGCTTTATGGTTGGCATTTGCGCGACAGCGCTTACCTGCTGCACTCCTAGATCTGCGGCTCCTGAGAAGTCCCACGATCAGATAGATCAGACCTTCTCCAAGAGTAATCTCCGCGCCGTACTCAACGGTGACTACCCGCAGATCATCGTCTACGGCGCCGATACAGAGAAAGTCCTTGACTATGAAGAAATCACGAGCGAATGGGCACGCGGCTTGCGATGGCGAAGCACAGAGTCGCGATCGAGTGCTGAGATCGAGGAGGGTGAAATCAATCGTAGCATCGTGCGCTATATTGGCACTACAGCATCCAATCCTCATCTAGCTAGCATCGCCTCAGCGCTACCTTGGCAAATCGACAATGATAGCATCTACCTAGGAGCCCAAACGGTGTCGGCTGAGGATGTCGTCATAGAGCTGGGCTGGTACCCTAGACCAGATGTACCTGCGCTTCCTCTCAGAATTACCACTGGGACGAGTGATGCCGTGATTGCTGAGCATCTCCAGCAACAACTATCGGGCAGATCTCAGTATCGCAGTGTAGCGGATCTGACCCTCTGGCGGGATGGAAATAGGATCATCATGGCTGACTTTGATGAAGAGTGGCAATTGGATGAGTCATCTCTGCGAGATCTATCTATAGCCACTGATCGCAATGGTACCAGCGATGGTCTATCCTACTCTGGCGAGTGGGATCAGCATGATCTAGCCACAGCCCTGGATAAGTGGGAGATGACGCGATCGCACATCCAGCTCTGGTATGGGCAGGATATAGATGCCACCATCGAGGTGCTGTACTATAGCTCTGCCGAGCAAAAGGCACTCATGACACAGTCTATGGATCAGTGCCATATCCGTGACAATGTAGCTCATACTCTTCTCACAGCTCAGACTAGTGCACAAGTGCCTCCCGAGTGGATTACATTATATATGGATCAGAGTGGACTTCTACATGAAGACTGGTTTGAGCCTATGTCTTACTACCTCAATCCAGCAGCATGGAATCGAGCTGATCACAGTTACACTAGTCTGGACTGGTCTCTACTAGACTGGGACTATGAGAGATGGCGCTCTCCGCTAGAAGGCGACTCAAAATTGCTCCGCGGCGCTCTGCACCAAGCTCTGATGACCTGGCTAGAAAAAAAACTCGGAAAAGCCGAGATTCGAAGACTCACGGCACAGGCCATAAGTGCCGAAATGGAGACTCTTTACCGCAGATTTCTCCAAGAGCATGTGCCAGGCGCACAAGGCAATCCCCTCACAGATGAAGGCCGTGTCTATGGAAGCGGTTTCAATTTTGCTCACGAGGGATATGACATCATACGAGGGTATGGTGGCTCTGAAGCCACTGCACAACTCACTGAACTGGCGGATCTAGGAGCGCGTACGGTGGCAGTAGTACCATATAGCTACATGCGCTCTGCTACCAGAGCTGATGAGATGCCAGTGATCTATCAAGCCAATGCAGAAAATGACATGGCGACACTCCACTCCATGGCAGTGTCTCAGTCCCTAGGCATGAGTGTGATGCTCAAGCCCCAGATATGGATCTCAGGAAGTTGGCCAGGAGATGTAGATTTTACCACGGAGGAGGACTGGAAAAGGTGGTTTAGCTACTACCGCAGATGGATCCTTCACTATGCCATGCTCGCCGCAGATCATGACATCGAGATACTGTGCATAGGGACAGAGTTTGCTCAGGCGTCCCTCAAGCATCCTGAGCGATGGCGATCCATCATCACAGACATCAGACGTATCTATCCTGGAGCTATCACCTATGCAGCCAACTGGGGCGAAGAATACGAAAATATCGCATGGGCAGACGCACTAGACTATATCGGCTGCAATGCCTATTACCCCCTGAGTGAATCAATGGAATTGAGTGATCGAGAGCTATCTCGGCAGGTAGAAGAGATGGTAGATAAGATCTGTAATCGCGCCGAAGAGATCGGCAGGCCACTGCTGATCACAGAGATAGGCTACAGAAGCATACAGGCTCCCTGGAGACAGCCTCATGATACGCAGCTCGAGGGAGAAACTACTACGGCGGACCAATCTAAATTATATGATCTCGTCTCCAGTGCTCTGAAGCAGCGCCCTGTGGTTCGCGGTATTTACTGGTGGAAGTATCCCAGCTATGCTGGCTATAATAGGCGCAACGGCCGCGGATTCACGCCCTATGGCAATATGGATGCTGCACAGCTCAGGCAGGTACTTGATCACTGAGACTCAGGATGTCCACTTATGCTGTGGTCATCGTATCCATGATAGTGGGCTATGTCTCCGTCAATCTCTATCTGCACACGCCTCAGTGCGGTATTGAGATTGTCCGTGACGAAGGGCTTGTGAAAATGGATAAATACGTGCGAGCGCCATTTGCCAAACTGTGCTATAAATTGAGCCAGCAGCTTGGGTTGGCGCCAGTAGTCTCGCATATCGCGATATTCCACCGTGACAGGTACGATAGGTACTCCCAGCTCCATGGCGATCTCAAGAGAACCTTTGCTAAACTGTCCTGTAAACGGTTTTACATTGGTCGTTCCTTCTGGGTAGATGAGCACATTTTTGCCATCGCGGAGTATGTCCCTGATCGTCTCGCGCACTGCACGCCTGTGATCCTTGTCCTCGCGCTTAAGAAACATGGTTCCCGTAAGACTGGCTCCTTTGCCAAGTAGAGGGTAGCTGCGCACCTCATGCTTGGCGATGACATATGCATAGAGCCGATCCAGAGTCATGAGCGGATCTGACAGCGTACGATGATTGCTCACGTACAGACCTGGAGTCGCGATCGGCTTACCTACTACCTCCAGTCGTATCCCCAGGATCCATCTTACTATACGGATATAGAGTCGTCTTACTTGGAAGCCGTGCAGCTCTGTATGGAGACCAAGCAGATCCACAAGGAATAGATAGCTCATGCCCAGCAGAAGTAGTAGAGAACATAGGATGATACGAATCCAGGCGAGGATGTATTTCATAGAGAAGTCTTAGGCCAAAGCTACAGATCTATAGGTAGCTTATCCTATCGTGTCTTAGTCCATAGATTCACATGAGTCCATGATACTTGCTGAGCACAGCATACGTACTGGCTCACGCAGCAGAATGCCGTCTACCACTTAAGACAATCATAAGATCTGCACTAGTTTGACATCATGTAAGTTACTACTTATCGAACACCGCGTCTACACATTGGATCACATATGTAGATATTTACCATTCCATACCCACATACTATGAAGAATATAAGCTATAAGATACTAGGCATACTCACTGTGATTGCTATCGTCATCGCATGTGCAGTCAACCCCGTGACGGGCAAAAAAGAAATTAGCTTCATGAGTGAAGCGCAGGAAGCCCAGCTCGGAGCACAGGCAGACCCCTCCATCATAGCGCAGTTTGGCCTCTATGACGATCCAGAGCTACAAGCTTTTATCACCGAGAAGGGTGATGAAATGGCCAAGATAAGCCATAGACCCAATCTGGATTTCTCTTTCAAGGTGGTCAATAGTCCGGTGGTCAACGCCTTTGCCGTGCCAGGTGGCTACGTTTACTTTACACGAGGCATCATGGCCCACTTTAACAATGAAGCAGAATTTGCTGGTGTTCTCGGACATGAGATAGGTCATGTCACAGCTCGTCATGGAGCTCAGCAGCAGACACAGCAGACACTTGGCCAGATCGCTCTGGTAGGTGGCATGGTCGCGAGCAAGGAGATCAGAGAATTTGCCGATGTGGCGCAGCAGAGTCTCGGGATGCTCTTCTTGAAATTTAGTCGAGATGATGAGACCCAGTCAGACACACTCGGCGTGGCATACTCTACCGCAGTAGGATATGATGCCCACTACATGGCTGATTTCTTCCAGACGCTCAATCGACTGAGCGGTGGACCAGAGAATCGCCTTCCCGAATTTTCTAGTACCCATCCAGATCCTATCAATAGATACGAAAATGTCCATCAGCATGCGGAGTTCTATCAAGCCCGAGATCCGCGCACAGATTACAAAGTCAATCGTGATGGATATCTGCGCATGATAGACGGTCTCGTCTATGGTGAAGATCCTCGAGAAGGCTACACGGAGGGCAATTCCTTTTATCATCCTGTGCTCAAGTTCACCTTTGATAAACCTAATGCATGGCAACTGCTCAACTCTCCGACCATGGTGCAGATGGGACCTGAAAAAGGCGATGCACTCATCAACTTCTCTCTAGCACAAGGTGCAAGCATGGAAGCAGCAGCAGGCGCATTTCAGGAACAGTACAAGTCGACCACCATCGCTTCCGATCGACGTACCATCAATGGAAATCAAGCACTCATAGTAGAGTCAGAGATCGTGCAAACAGATCAGCAGACAGGTCAATCACAGACGCTATCTCTCCATAGTACCTACATTACATATGGCGACTACATCTATCATTTCATGGGCCTCACGCTCAAGCCGCAGTATGCTGGATACAAAAACTCATTCCGCAATACAGCCTTGAGCTTTGCTCCACTTACTAATCCTAGTAAGATCAATGTCTCTCCAGAGAGAATCAAAATCGTGACAGCAGGCAATCGCATGACGCTCAAGAAAGCTCTCACAGCCAACAATATCCCCGCAGAAAGACACCAAGAATTGTCTATACTCAATGGAATGGAACTAGGCGACTATCTCGAAAAAGGAACCCTCTACAAGGTCGTATCGAAGTAATGATATCCTATACTATAAGTAGTAACAGAAGAGCGGCCCGTGGGCCGCTCTTCTGTTTTAGTAGGTTAGTCAATGTGACTTGCAGCGCATCCTGACGTCTTATAAGTAGAAACAAACCATAATAAACGGAAGCGTCAGGGATTATATCCCAACTTAGCCGACCGATGCCAGCGAGATCACCTCCCAGGCAAAAACCACAAAGCCCTCCACGGAGGGCTTTTCTAATCTTTACATATCTCAAGAGCTGAGCCCACGCTATCCTATCATCAACTCCCAGAGTCCCTCTGGCAAGCGCAAGGTGATCACTGCCGTTTCTTCATCGATGGCTTCTATGTACTCTTCTGGAAATGGAATAGTGACCTCATTCCCGTCATCATCTATCCGTAACCTGAGCTTATCACCGTATTCGTCAGGCAGATATTCTTGCACTATTCCGAGTCGCCCCACTTCCATATCATAGCAAGCATAGCCCTCAAGCGGACCAGGCTCTTCTGTCTGGACTTCCTCCGTGATGGCATGTACATGCAGATATACAAGTGACGAAATGTACGTACTTGCACTATTCTCATCAGTAAGATTTTTCCAGCTGATCAGTAAAGGATCATCCCCCGCTACTGACTGTATCATCAGTGGCACCATGTCTCCGCGCAATTTTAAGAATAGTGCGTAGGGCAGATCATCAGGCCAACCATTCTCGGTGATAAACTTTCGGTATGGCGCATCAATAGTGATTTTTAACGTGCCATCATAGCCATGAGTACTCAGCACCTGTCCCACTTCTACGAGATCGGTCCATCGCACAGCCTTCATAGAGAGAAATCTATAAGAGTAGTCGTGAGAGTCCAGCCTCGCTCAGCTTTGTCAGTCCATGTTACATCGTTGCAGAGCGTGATATCGCCATCGCCCACAGCTCGGCATTGTGTATCAAGGATAGACTGTTGCTGCCAGACTAGACCCACATCCCTTGCATAGATCTCTGTGACATCACGGTACTCAATAAGAAAATCTTGCTCCACTAGTTCTATGCTGAGCAGATCAGTGAATGAACCTGCTGGGCTACTGATGGAAGCAGGTGACTCGCCTACTCGACTGTCCCATCTATCATATGGCTGTATAGGTTCACCAGCTATGATGAGTTCCAGACTAGGGTCAAGCAAATCAGTCGCACTCCATGTGCTTGTCGCTTGCAAGGGCTCTGGCCACAGCAGCAAGGCTATGTTACCCTCTTGCCGTGTATATCTTCCTTGATCACGAGTGATGCGCCAGTTGCTTACGGCACTCCAGTCTTCTTCTAGTGAGGATCTCCGAGATACAAGTAATCTGTAGGAATCATCTGAAGACTCCTCCATAATCTCCCAGCGCATATAGCTGCGACTGCTGTCTATCCGTCTCTGCGTGCTAGCACTCAGATCATAGATGACACTATCTACTACATACTCCCACCATGAGCCTATCTGGGCAGGTGTATAGGAGCGAGTATCTATGCTCATGACGTCTTCAGATTCACAGCAAGAAAGACATACGGCTAACGCGAGCAGCAGGAAGATTCTCACAGGATAGAACTCTTGATGATACCTCCACCTATCACATCGTCGCCTTCGTAGAAGACCGCAGACTGACCTGGTGCGACACCACGGACATGGGACTGGAATTCTACTCGTAGTTCATCTCCCTGCGGTATGATCTGGGCCATGGTCCCAGGATCATTGTATCTGATCTGCGTGAGTACCTCATCCTGTAGGGAGAAGTGTTCATACTTCATAGCATTGGTCTTATAGACTTGCATACCATTGCGCAGTAGATCGTCTACACGACCTAGTACGACCTCATTAGTCTTTGGACGGATCTCGGTCACATACATGGGCTCACCAAATGCTTGCCCTAGCCCCTTTCGCTGACCTATGGTGTAGAATGGATAGCCCTGGTGAGTACCTATGATCTCGTCCTGCACACTGAGAAATTTTCCTCCAGCGACCATTTGTTCCAGCTCAGGGTTTCTACGCTTAAGAAATCCTCGGTAGTCGTTATCGGGGACAAAGCAGATCTCGTAGCTCTCAGCTTTCTTACTTAGATTTTCGTAGCCGGCATCGGCTGCCATCTGGCGGACTTCCGCCTTGGTGTATGGCGCCAGTGGAAAGAGCGTACGCTCCATACACGATTGACTCAGTCCCCAGAGTACGTAAGACTGATCCTTGTGCCGGTCGACCGCCTTGCTGATGTATTTGCGACCTGCCTGCTCGCGCACGTAGGCATAGTGACCCGTAGCGATAAATTCACAGTCCATCTCGTCTGCGCGCTTAAGCAGAGCTTCCCACTTGATGTGTGTATTGCAGAGAATACAAGGATTCGGTGTACGACCAGCGATATACTCATCTACAAAGTTGTCGATCACATAGTCACCAAATTCGTCGCGTATATCGATGATAAAATGATGAAAACCCATATCCACTGACACCTCACGTGCATCATTAATCGAGTCTAAGCTGCAGCATCCCGTCTCCTTCTTACTGCCTCCGCTAGTGGCATAGTCCCAAGTCTTCATGGTGATTCCCACGATCTCATAGCCCTGCTCGTGAAGCATCATTGCCGCCACGGTGCTATCTATTCCACCAGACATGGCCACTAGTACTTTTCCTTTTCTACTCATCGCACTGCAAAAGTAGCTAGACGCTATGAGATATACTGTAGGTCGTGTGCCTGGTCGAGCTTGATCATAGAGATACTGTACGCACTGTCGTCCGTAGACTACTTAGTGATATGGTGGTGAATTGATATTTCATATAGACTCCTCGTAAGCCGCTCCGCAAGTCTCCGCAGAACACTTTGTCATCTATCAGATGAAAATGATCGCAATCAACGGTACTAGATGAGCCTATCAAGAAGCTGGATGAGCATAAACTCTACGTAAATCGCTGCAGCAATGACTTCGAAATAAGCACAATACATATAGAAAAAACCTAACTTTCGCCAACACTAACACATCTGCCTATGCAATGGCGTCGACTCAATGGTCAGATCCTCCAAGATCCGATCAAGACCACAGTAAGCGAGACCATCCAGCGCGAGATCGCCGCAGGACATAAACTCAAGCTATGCATCGGCACAGACTCACAGGTCCGTGGCAAGACCACCGAATTTGCCACTGTCATAGTTTTCCTGCGCGAGAAGCGAGGAGGATTCATGTACATCAATCAGCGCAAGACCGAGCAGCCCATGGGACTGCGCGAGCGCATGATCACAGAAGTCGCCTACTCTGTTGAAATTGCCTATCAGCTCTGTGACATGCTGGAAACCTACGACATAGAGCTAGAGGTCCACGCGGATATCAACACAGATCCTCAGTTTCCTAGCAATGTGGCTCTCAAGGAAGCCATGGGATACATCAAGAGTATGGGATTTGTGTTCCGAGCTAAGCCTGATGCCTTTGCGAGTAGCTCCTGTGCGGATAAAGTAGTGTAATGAAATAGCTCTATTGATCTCGCAGTAGCTGACCAAGTAGTCGACAGGAAGGACTATAGGACTCTCGTGTGACGCTGATAGGCAGAGATGGTCCCCAGAGATCAGAGCCTATTATACGCCAGATAGGAATATGTGATATGTGATTGCGAGAGCGCTAGATAGGTATGGCTGTCTCCCAGTGATTTCAAGACCCTGAGCGGATGCCCCATGGACTGGAGAAAGCGCAATGGGACATCGAGATTCTCGTGGACGGGCGAGGGTCAATGAACGAAGGCCCTATCATCCACCACTGTAAGTCCACGGCATCGCCAAGATGATAGAGCCACTCTCTCAACGATAATGGCATCATACTTGTAGCATATTCACTCCACCAGTGCCTCGCCAGCATAGTGACAGCTATGGAGAATCACATAAGCATCCCGTACACTACACAGCATGTCTCGGACATCACAGATCCCGCGGTCTTGACTCTTATCCAGATCGTGAGAGCGACGTTAGCACAGAGCTATAGCCCGTACAGCAAATTTAAAGTGGCGGCATCTGCCGAGCTGAGCTCAGGCGAGATCGTGAGCGGTAGCAATCAAGAAAACGCAGCATTCCCCAGCTGTCTATGTGCAGAACAAATTACTCTGGCCAGTGCCTTGGCTCAGTATCCTAGCAAGGCTGTCAGGCGCCTCATAGTTACCACTAGCAGCGAGCAAGAGACGCCAGCCGCACCATGCGGGAACTGTAGACAAGTCATCTCAGAGATCGAGTACAGACAAGACTCGCCGCTAGAGCTCATGCTTCTCAGCGATACACTTCTCATCACGATATCTAGTGCCTCGAGCTTGCTTCCCATGGGATTTGACCGAGGATATTTCTGAGAAAGTCTATTTTCCGATCACTGTCGCAAGATCGCTTCTACTGCTGCGACATCCTCCAGCACATCTACTCCTATGGCTGGAAAAGCCGTCTCACCGCAGTAAATCTCATACCCATGGTCAAGCCAGCGCAGCTGCTCTAGACATTCAGTGTTCTCGAGCTTGCTTGCGGGCAATTGAGATACAGTAAGGAGCGTCTCGCGGAGAAAACCATATATACCGATATGCTGGTAATAAGGTACCTGCTGCTCTGATCTATCATAGGGAATCATCGATCTACTAAAGTATAGTGCTCTGCCTGACTGGCTGCGGACTACTTTGACGCAATTGAGGTCTGCAGCTCTACTAGCTGCTATAGCTGTGCACAAGGTAGCAATCTTAGCTCCAGCTTCGAGCTGATCAATGATAAGGTCTATGTGCTCTGTAGCTAGGAGGGGTTCGTCACCCTGCACATTGATCACATATGCGGAGTCGATCCGATCAGCAATCTCTGCGCAGCGATCTGTACCAGAAACGTGATTGCTGCGAGTCATTTCTACAGCATATCCTGCCGCATGAGCGCTGTCATAGATCCGCTGATCATCAGTGGCGATGATGACGCCCGCAATACGAGGATGGGCGACGGCTCGTTCATACACATGATGGACTAGCGGCTTACCCATGATAGGGTGCAGCATCTTACCAGGAAAGCGGACAGATGACCATCTAGCAGGTATGACGATAGAAACGCTCATTCTGGTACGTAATTTGCTATATAAGAGTAGGTTATAATTGACAATTTAGTATCATATGAGAGCGTGTTTTCTGGTCACTTTTTGGATATGCATGTCTGGCCTATGTGCTCAGACAGACTATGTAGTACCTCAAGTACTGCAAAATAACGCTTCCGTGCGCATCTATGCTAGCAATAGTGCCTATCCACACTTTAAGCATAGGGTCAAGTCTCGCGAGACTCTCTACTCCATAGCCAAGGCATATGGCACTCCGATGAAAGATATCCTAGAAAGCAATATCGGACTCACACCCGGCGGTATCTCTCCCGGTGAGATAATTCTCATCCCATGGAGTAAAAATAAATTTGTGCTCAGGAGATCAGAGGATGATGGAGCGCCACCAGCAGCAGTAGAGCTGAGATATACGGTGGATACAAGTCAGACGCTGTACCATATAGCTCATAGACTCTTTGAAGTACCGCTATACGAGATCATGTACATCAACAATCTCAGTGACAGCCATATATCCCCAGGAGATGAGATCATCATAGGACACATCCTTTTGGATGAGTCAGATCCTATCGCGACCGTGACAGAACCTGTACCGCCCTACCCTATCATGGCAGTGCCCCCTCAGGCGCCGCATTCTTCCCTTGCTAGCCACTCAGCAGTAGTCAGCACCGAGAATAGCGAACCCAGCAAGCCTATGGAACTCATAGAACATAAAGGTGCCGCATGGTGGAATCGCTCACAAGGAAATCGCAAAGGGCTGTTTGTCTTGAGCTCAGAGATCGCTGCAGGTACAGAGATAGAACTCTACAATCCTATGAGCCGCAGATCTGTGTTTGCCACCGTCGTAGGGCCCATCCCACAGGGCATATACTCAGACGAGATTATAGCTATCGTGTCTCCAGAAGTTGCTGAAAATCTAAGGGTCATCGACCAGAGATTTTATCTTCATATGCGATATCTGCGCTAGGACTTCACTGCTTTAATTTGGCCTAGCGATTCTCTGCGGACTCGTGAGAATTTTTGGACCCAAAGGCCAATCTCCGTATCTCGTGCGCATTTTACCTATACACCAGCTCTCTCGTCTTCCATAGATCACAGGCTAGCTTAAGCTGATGCATTTGGCTCCGCGAGTCTTCTGGCCCAAAGGTCTGCTCTCAGCACAAGCCTATGTCCACCCTGACCATCTAGCCAAAAGGCATCACCTTTGCAGTGCCCAAAAGCAAAAACACATGAAGGTATATGATAATGTATTGCAGACCATAGGGAACACACCTATGATCCGACTCCATAAGATTGCCGCCGATATCCCATGCCCTGTCTACGGTAAGGTCGAGACCTACAATCCTGGCCACTCCATCAAGGATCGCATGGCACTCAAAATGGTAGAAGTCGCCGAGGCAGAAGGCAAGTTAAAACCTGGCGGCACCATCATAGAATGTACCTCAGGAAATACTGGAATGGGTCTCGCTCTCGCGGCCTGTGTGCGTGGATATAAATGCATCTTCACCACCACAGATAAGCAGAGCAAGGAGAAAATCGATATCCTCAAAGCAGTAGGTGCTGAAGTCATCGTGTGCCCAACCAATGTCACGCCAGAAGATCCTAAGTCTTACTACGCCACGGCTGAGCGGCTGAGCAAGACGATTCCCAATTCTTTTTGGTTTAACCAGTACGACAACCTCGCCAACCGCCAGGCTCACTACGAGAGCACAGGACCAGAGATCTGGGAACAGACAGACGGAAAGATTACTCACCTCATCGTAGGAGTAGGTACGGGAGGTACCATCAGTGGCACGGCGCGCTACCTCAAGGAGCAGAATCCCGATGTCAAGATCTGGGGTATCGACACGTATGGTAGTGTATTTAAGAAGTATCTAGAAACTGGCGAATTTGATGAAAAGGAGATATATCCTTACATCACCGAAGGTATCGGTGAGGATATCCTTCCGGAAAATGTAGATTTTTCTCTGATCGACAAATTTGAAAAAGTCACCGACAAGGACGGCGCGGTCTACGCACGTAAGCTGGCCAAGTCTGAAGGTCTACTACTTGGCTACTCGGCAGGCTCAGCCATGGCAGGTGCTATACAGCTCCGCGATGAGCTCAAGCCAGACGATCTGGTGGTCATCATTTTTCATGATCACGGTTCGCGATATGTAGGAAAAATCTATAATGATGAATGGATGCGCGAGCGCGGCTTCCTAGAAGATGATCTGACAGTGCAGGATCTGATAGAGCAGAAAGAATCTGTCAACTTCCTATCCATAGCTCCTACAGATAGCGTCAAGCAAGCACTCGATATGATGAAAGAGCACGATCTATCGCAGTTGCCTGTAGAAGAAGATGGAAAGGTCGTAGGCAGCGTGACAGAGAATACTGTGCTAAACTTTATCCTAGACAGCCCCATGCAGCATGCGGACAAGCCTATCAGCGAGATCATGAGCGACAGCTTCCCTATCGTCACACCTGATATGCTCGTCAAAGAACTCAGCAAATACATAGACAAGTCCAATCCTGCCGTGATGGTCAAGGATAGCATAGGATATCGCCACATATTGACTAATTATGACATCCTTCAAGCGCTATAAATATGTCACGGAGCAAAGAAAGGCTGACAAAGATCTATGACATGATACAGTCCGAGTGGACCGATATGGTGCAGCTCGCTCAGCAACTGGATGAAGACACTCGTAGGCTGAAGCCCACTCCCGACAAATGGTCTGTAGATGACATCCTGTGGCATCTCTATCTTGCCGAGAAGATGTCGCTACAGTACATCCGCAAGAAACTCGCACACCCTGACAAGCTCCTTCCCTCAGGCTTCAGCGCTCGTAAAAACAGTACAGTCCTCAAGACCTTTCTGCGATCACCAGCCAAAGCGAAGGTACCAACACAGATCGCAGATATCCCGCAGGAGCATACAGGAGATGCCCTCATAGCAGCTTGGAAGGATCTAAGATCGGATATGGCTGCACTGATAGAGAATACTGAGATAGATCAGCTGGATCAGCTTGTGTATCGCCACCCTATCATGGGACGTATGGATATGCGAGGCGCTATGACATTCTTCTATGAGCATCAGCGCCGACATGCTAAGCAACTCACGCGTACGGCTCAGTCCGTAGCGAAGTAAGCCTGTAGCCGCTTGATAGATCTCAGATAGTGCGTGTACTCAGAGGCATCCTCACGATAGATGCCTTCTTGATCGCATCGATCTATGCGTACACGTCCGCTGGCGTGTATGATCTCACCACTGGCAAGCATCAGTCCTACATGAGTGATGCGGTCAGAGTCCCGATCAGAGGAAAAAAACGCTAAATCACCTGGCTGCGCAGCTGCGATCAATCCCACTTCTTCACCGCGTCCTACTTGCTGACTTGCATCCCTCGGCAGATGCACGCCAAAGAATCGCATCACCACCTGCACATAGCCCGAGCAATCAATGCCGTGAGGTGAGCGGCCGCCCCAGAGATAGGGCACATTGAGATATTTTTTCGCGAGTTTGGTCATCTTCTCAGGCGTCCAGACATTGTGTGCCGAGTCGATCACCCTTCCGTGAAATGCGCACTTTGCATCATCCAGAATAAAACTCATGCCATCATAGTCGCGCAGTTCGGCACCCATAGGTACCAGAGTAGTCCTATCACCTACGCGCACTGGCTCGCACCAGTCGTAGCTGAAGTACCTTCCACGGTGTTTATTAGGGGCGGTATCAGGACTGTATTGATCTCGCTGGATCCATCCGCGATAGCGATCTGTATTGCACTTGATTCTCAGCCAATCACCATGCTCGGAGAGTACGGTGTATCGCTCGCCGAAAAGCAGCTCCGATACCATTTCACTCTTATGCCGGGGTCCACGACGGATAGGTATCCGACTCAGAAGATTGATGCCATACTGTGGGGTAGAGTTCATAGATATGTCTGACGTACTTAAGCTACATACTTTAGCCAGCTACTCGGCGTTACGAGTAGCGATAATATGCAGAGCTTTGTACTATGTCTATGACTGCAATAAACACGCCACTTTCCACTATTGCCCTTGCCATCTCTCTGATCATGAGCACTCTGCTACTCAGTAGCCAGACTACTCAGGCGCAGGACGTTTATTTCAGTCAATTTTACAGTACCCCAGCACTGATCAATCCAGCTCTGAGCGGCAACTACCAAGGAGGATATCGCGTCTTCTCACAGTATCGCAGTCAGTGGGGCAGTGTGCTCAATAAGCCTATTGTAGACTTCGCCGTGGGCGGGGATGCGGTCTTTGACCTACCCTATTCCAATGGCAAGTTCCCTGATCGCGTATCAGCATCTATGGTATTCCTCTCAGATGAGTACGGCGCCTTTGACTTTGGGACCAATGGGATCAACTTTGGAGCAGCATTTCACAAGTCGCTCTCAGGTCAGAGTCATCATTACGTGAGCGCTGCCGCGCAAATGGGTATCAACACCAGAAACTTCATCTACGAAAATATCGTCTTTGCAGATCAGTTTGACGGTGTCAATTCTTTCAGCCTATCTACTGGCGAAAATCGCCCTGAAAATACATTTGCCTACTTTGATCTCAATATCGGTCTCAACTGGTCAATCTCCCTAGAGAGTATCCGGTGGATACAGGTAGGCATCTCTGGTCAGCACGTGCTCCAACCTAATATCTCCTTCTTCGAGAACATAGAAGATCCTACCGGGATCATCCAACGCGAAAATCCGCTCTTGCGACGCTTCAATGCCATTGCGAGTATGGAATATGATATCAATAATCGCGTGCGCTTGATACCTAGAGCACTCGTTTCTGTCCAAGATCCTTTTACGCTCATGCAGGCTGGAAGCAATGTACGTCTCGCTGTGGGCGAGCAATCTGGGCGAGCAGTCCAATTTGGAGCAGCAGCGCGCGCTGTATCCACAGTAGACGGACTAGCGATTACGGAGATCCAGCTCCTGACGGGCTTTGAAGTAGAAGGTCTCTCCATAGGCCTCAGCTATGATCTCAATATCACGAGCTTCAGTGCCACTGGTCAAGTACCTGGCAGCTTCGAGATTACGCTGAGCTACATAGGCGCATATCTCTCTGATGGAGTGGAGTGTCCTAAGTTTTAGGGATTCAGATCCGCAGGTCTAGAATTACGTTTGATCAGGCATTATAGATCTGAAGTTTATTACCTGCACGGAAGTGACCCTAATGATGCGTCGAGAATGTCAGCTTCGTATGGCATCAGTGAGTTGCACGTCGCTTAGCCCTTCTCTCCACTGAGAGCTATCGTACCCACGATCTCCAGATCATAGGCTTCCAGTGCCACTAGACGCTTAGGATGATCAGTGATAAGTCTGATGCGCTGTAGACCGAGATCACTCAGGATCTGAGCTCCTATACCAAAGTCTCGCTTTGCACCTTGTAGGAGTGGTCCCTCATCTGCATTGATGCTCCGCAGGTTTTCGAGCAGATCGCTCTCCTTATCTCCGTGTCGCATGTACAGCAGCACACCAGCTCCTTGATCTGCGATGATGCTCAGTGCATCTTTGAGCCGCTTGCTGTAATCACCAAACATCACACCTAAGATCTCTTGACTTTCCGTAGCGCTATGGACGCGTACAGCAGTAGAATCGCCAGCAGTGATGTCTCCTAGACACATGGCCAGATGTATATCACCTGTCGTCAGTTGCTTATAGGCAGACACAGTGATCTCACCAAATTCTGTCTGCAAGACGTTGCTTAGCTCTTTGTGTATGAGTTTTTCATGGCGCAGTCGATACTCTACGAGATCCTTGATGCTGATGATCTTGAGATCGTGCTTCTTAGCGATGGCACTCAGTTGCGGAAGCCGTGCCATGGTGCCATCAGGATTGAGTATCTCCACTAGGACACCTGCCGGACTGTAGCCTGCCAGTTTGGCAAGATCTACTGCGGCTTCGGTGTGTCCAGTACGTCGCAGTACACCACCAGTCTTAGCTCGTAGCGGAAATATATGGCCAGGACGGGCAAAGTCCTTTGCCTGAATCTTGGGATCTATCATAGCACGGATACCTGTAGCCCGATCATAGGCCGAGATACCAGTGGAGCAACCGTGTCCTATAAGATCGATACTCACAGTAAATGCCGTCTCGTGCAGAGCTGTATTGTCATGTACCATCATAGGTAGATTGAGCTCGTCCGCGCGGTACTCGTCTATGGGCGTACATATGAGACCTCGTCCCTCGGTAGCCATGAAATTGATGATTTCTGGTGTGACGAGCTCCGCTGCACAGATGAAGTCTCCTTCATTTTCGCGATCTTCGTCATCTACTACGATGATCACTTCTCCTCTACCTATAGCAGCTATGGCATCTGGCACAGAGTCCAGTGCGATATCAAGATCTGCTGGGAGGGTCCCAGATGTTAGCTTTGATTCCATATAAGTGTCTTATCATGCCAGCAAACACTGCGACATTCATCCATACAAAATAACGCAATTTACTGAGGAGAGTTTTCTGCCCTATCAGATTGCTCATAGCCAGGTCAGCCAGAGGCAGTAACACCATCGGTATCCACACTGCGGCAGCTATAACCCACCACACGCCCGAGCAGCAGATCGCAAGTGCTATGCTTGCCGCGAGAGCCAGAAGCATCCATACGGGACCCGTCCATCGGAGTGCTTTGTGAGATATGAAGCTATAAGTAAGTCCTCTGCGAGCCCGAAAAATCCTCTTGATAAAATGCCAGAGATTCTGAAAATTCCCCGCTGCGATACGGCGCTTTCGGCGGTATTCGTCCATCAGTCTACCGCTATGCGGCTCCCAGCAGAGACGGTCTGTCATGATCGCACCTAGACCTCCAGCTAGCATCACATTCATCGTCAGGTAAAAATCATCTACGGCAAAGTCTGAGGGCACTTTAGTATAGTGGTCTCGCCCAAGCAGATAAAATCCTCCATACACACCCATAGGCCGTCTCCATCTTCGAGTCTCTAGATCCTTGAGTCGAGTCTCGAGGCTCTGATACAGTGACTCATCCTGAGAGATCCCGCTAGTACTGGAGGCTACGGTCTGAATGTGATAGTCCAGATACGCCAGATCCTCCGCTAGATATCGCGCTACGCCGCGCTTGAGCGCTTGCGGCTGGCACATCACGCTGGCATCCGTCATGAGTAGGATACTTGCCTGCGTACGATCAGCGCTATGATCTATAAGATCATTGATGACTGAGCTCTTTCCTCTGCGCTCAGTATATGGAAAGGCATATAATCGATGGTGAGGCTTCTCATCTGTACGATCATCTGATCGCAGAGATTTATCACTTCGGTCAGTGCAGGAGGTCAAGATCTGCTCAGTGCCATCACTCGATCCGTCAGATCCTATATAGATGTGTAGTTTTCCCTCTGGATAGTCCAGCGAAAGCAGATTATCGATCTTCTGCTGGAGGACAGACTCCTCATTATAGGCTGACATGATCACGTCCACACTAGGCCAGGTCTCTGGCTCTGGAAACTCTGACCTGACAGCAGCTTTACCCACCCTGAGCATGAGCCAAAGTGGATAGATAAGGTATGTATGCAGGAGGCATAGCAGTGATACCCAAAGAATGATCTGACAGATTATCATCAAAGCACTACAAAGCTCGGTGTCCATGGTCAGATCCCACATGTGCCCCTATGGCCACGCATGATCGTGAGCACTGCCTGGCCTCAGCAGTGGACTCGCTCACATATCTTGGTGGTGATAGATAAGCCCTAGGACTTTACGACCTTCGAGTCGCTGAGCAGATAATCGCGATATGTATGATAGAGGTTTTCAGCGATAAACTTGTTATCGTAGTGCTGCTCCACATATTCCTTAGCAGCGGTGCCTATACGCTCTGCCAGCTTGACATCATCATGGCAACGCCGTATGGTGGCTTTGAATTCCTCTTCCGTATTGGCAATAAGTACGTGCTCTCCATGCTTGGCATCTATACCTTCGAGGCCCATCTGGGTAGTGATCACGCACTTGCCCAGGGCCATACCTTCCAGGATTTTGACCCGCATTCCGCTTCCGCTAAATAGGGGGACGATCATCACAGGATGCTCATGGATAAATTTGATGGCATCTTGCACTTCGCCGTGGATTTCGATCCTGCTACGATCCATGTGCAGGATACTGTCAGGTGTATTGCGGCCAGCGATGTGTAGCTCTAGATGCTCCATTTCACGGTGTACCTCGGGCCATACATGATCTAGGAACCAAGTGATACCCTCTAGATTGGGCATCCAGTCCAGGCTACCTATAAAGCAGATGCTCATCTCGCGAGCCTTGGCGCTTAGTGGTGGCACTTTGTAGTAGCTCGTATCTATGCCTATGGGCGACACCATAGCACCATTTTTATAGCCCATCCTGCGGAAATTACTGAGATCGCGATCGGTAATCGCTACCAGCATGTCGTATTCATTGAGATGACTCAGTTCAAAGTTCTTGAGCTTTCTTGTGAGGTGGGATAGGTACCACTTCTTGAGCTTAAGAGAGGTATTGTTGGTGATGCGCTCCCAGATTTCGTGCTCTACATTGTGAGCTCTGAGGACCACTTTTGCACGAGAGTGCCTCTTGACTACATCCATATAAGGCACCAGATAGAGCGTCTCCATCTGTACGATATCGTAGTCGCCAGCTTCCAGTACTTCTATGAGCTTTTGCTCAAAGTCTTTACAGATAAATCTGGAGATATGATAGCTCTCGGAGCTGAAGAGATTAGTCAGTGCCTTCCAGGGCTTGATGCTCGTGTCCAGCTCAGTGCAGTGAATCTCTTTGTAGTGGTTGAAGTCAGGTGGCAGAGCAGTGATGTCCACGTAGTGCTTCTGCGTGTTCATAGCCAGAAGCGATATCTCGCAACCATACTCATGTAGTGCTTTACTCAGATATGTCACAGCGATCGACTCGCCATCACGCAAAGGGTAAGGAAATTTTTTACACAGCTGGAGTATTCTCATACAGTAGGCCCTGTGTCCAGGGGGTGGCAAAATTAGTTTTTTATCTTGATCTCAAGAGGCTGGGACGCAAATGGTCAACATTGTGACCGTTTGATTTCTTTAACGGGATTTTAAGACTTGTTGTATATCTCCCTCTGTATTTCTTTCATCAATTGTCATGAGATTGCTCAGAGGCTCGCAGTCCCTACCTTTGTGGCATGATCATGCGAGCTGAGAACATCCACAAGAGCTTCGGCCCCTTGCACGTACTCAAGGGGGTAGATCTCACCGTAGAGGAAGCGGAGATCCTCAGTATAGTAGGTATGTCTGGCAGTGGAAAGACCAGTTTTCTACAGATCTTAGGGACGCTAGATCGTCCTGATGAGGGTCGCGTCATTTTCAGAGAGCAGGATCTTAGCGGCCTTTCGGCCAAAAACCTGGCGCACATGCGCAATACTCACTTTGGCTTCATATTTCAATTTCACTTCCTGCTGCAGGAGTTCACCGCTCTAGAAAATGTAGCCATGCCAGCATTCATAGCGGGTACATCTAAGAAAGATGCCCTCTCAGAAGCTAAGCGACTCCTGGATTACATGGGGCTCAGCGAGAGACTTGAGCACAAGCCTACTGCACTCTCAGGTGGCGAGCAGCAGCGTGTCGCCATCGCAAGAGCCTTGATCAATAGGCCTGCTATCATATTTGCTGATGAGCCTACAGGAAATCTTGATTCGCAGACCTCTGGCGAGATACAGCGGCTTTTCCTCCAGCTCAATGCTGACATGGGCCAGACATTTGTCATCGTGACGCATCAGAAAGACGTAGCATCCATCAGCCATCGCAGTGTGACCATCAGCGATGGGATCATCACGGATGATCGTCGTATATCTGCCGCGTCTCGCACAAGCACTCCAGACACTTCACCATGAACCTAGAGACACCATCTGAGGATAGCTCACCTCTGGATACTGATAAGCCAGATGACATGATGACGGCTCTTGGCCGTCTGTGGCGAAGCTTGAGATCATTTTGGTCTGCCTTGATAGACCTCCGCGATGGACTGGATCGTGAAGGCACCATCGTCTACATACAGAACAATAAGCGAATGCGTGGAGCCAATGCCTGGCTCCTCATGTGTAGTATCATGATCGCTTCTCTAGGCCTGGACAAGGAATCTCCCGCCATCATCATTGGGGCCATGCTCATATCACCACTTATGTCTCCCATACTTGGCGTAGGTCTCAGCTTTGGTATCAATGATAGGAGGACTCTGGGTATCAGCTTGCGGCACTTTGGCATATCTATAGTGATCGCACTATTTACGAGTATCGTTTACTTTTTGCTCACTCCACTAGGAGAGTTTAACTCCGAGATGGCTAGTAGGACCAAGCCAGACTTTCTTGATGGGCTGGTAGCAATATTTGGCGGTACAGCCGGAATCATCTCCGTCTCTCGTAAGGACAAGAGTAATGCTATACCAGGTGTAGCGATTGCTACTGCTCTCATGCCGCCGCTCTGTGTAGCTGGATATGGTATTGCTAATGGACAGTGGCAGATCTTCAGAGAAGCAATCTATCTATTTTTCCTCAATAGCTTCTTCATCTCCATGTCGACTTATATCATAGTGAAGCTCCTCCAGTTTGAAGCTATTGCATTCCAAGATGCTATGGAGCGCCGCAGGACCAATATGATCATGATAGGTGTGACCATCATATTTATCATTCCCAGCATCCTCATACTCAATCGAGTGATCGGTGAGAATCACTTCAAGAACACAGCACGCGCATTCGTCATAGAACGATTCAATGAGAAAGAAAATCTGCTGAGTTACGAGCCGCTTGTCACGGATAGCCTACTTATCGTCAGGCTCTTTGGTACAGAACTACAGCTAGAAGAAATCAAAAGCCTAGAGGCAGAGCTACGCACCCTTAAGTATCATAAAAACACACGCCTACAGATCGTGCAAGAAGACAATCCTGGCACGGAAGAATTGGCTCTACTCCGCTCTGAATTTACCAATGTGCAGAGCGCCCTGTCAGACATCACGAAGCGGCAAGCTGCTGCACGAGTAGAAGCTAGCGAATACGACAAGCTCAAGCAAGAGTACGATCTCATACTACCCGATACGAGCAGTATGAGTGAGATATACGCAGGCTGCAAGATCTGGGCACCTAGCATCGAGTCTATGGCTATAGGACGCATGAGCCTGCAGAGTGGTAAGAGCTATCGTCAAGTGCCTACTGCAGCTATCAAGTGGAGTGCATCAGCCAGTGCTCGCTCCATCGCTGAGGATGAAGATCGACTGCGTCAGTATCTGATGACTCGTATGTCCTGGGACACCGTGATAATTACAAGACTCTGAGTAGGACTTACGGCTGCTTAGCCGATCGTGTGTCTTGGATGAGCGCATGGTCAGATCTCTGCGGATGCCATCTATTGAGATAGGCCTCGTCTGGATCTAGCTTCTTACACTGATACTCGATATGATACTGACTGAAGTCCTTGTACTCACCACCGACTCCAGCTACGAGATTCCAGTTGCCCCAGTTACTACAGGGATCATAATCTATGAGGACACTCTCGAAGTACTCCGCACCCATCTGCCAGTTGATTCCCATCTGATTGACCAGATATGCCGCTACAGATAGCCGACCTATTCTCGGCATATACCCTGTAAGATCTATCTGATTCATAAATGCGTCCACGTAGGGCTCGCCCGTGAGGGCAGCTTTCCAGGTCTGCAGTCCTTTGCGATCGTCCATGAGGTGTTCGTCGCCTCGGCCGCGCATGCCTCCTCGAGAGAAAGCCTGAGATCCATGTTTTTTCACCTGTAGTCGCAGATAATCTCTGATGAGCAGCTGGAAGAAGATCCCCTTGGGTCGGTCTACCAGGCCATCCGAAGCATTTTTAGCTTTCCAGTAGACCATCTTGGGTGATAGGCAACCTAGCGACAGATAAGCGCCCAGGTAGCTGCACTCAGTGTCCATACGGTCTCCGCTGAGAGTGACTAGTGGCTTAGCTTGCACAAACTGATTGAGCACCTCTAGCCCAGCCGTCTCGCCTCCTTGGAGAACGGGAAATGGCAGGGAGCTATGATCATATTCTTCCCAGCCAAAGTCTGCTAACTCAGGTATGTTACCAGCGGCTATAGAGTGACTCATGGCGCGCATGGTGGTAGGTGTCGCTATAGGCTCTCTGACAGGTATTACCTTTTCCACTTCTTTGCGAAAGGCCGTGAAGTGATCAGGCGTATGCGTGATCGGAAAAGGTAGATCCTGCGTATAGTAAAGCATCTTGCCTCTGCTATATCTGATCTCTTGACCGACTGTCCAGAGCTTATCTTCTAGTGAATCCTGCACGGCAACCTCATCAGGTGTGCGCTCTCTATTGCAGAAGACCCACTGAGACTTGAGCGTACTGGCGATCTGATAGATCTCTTCTTCTGGATGACCCACACGCACGATCAGATCCGAACCCATGCTTCTGAGTCTGGATCGCAGATTTGCGACTGCTTCTATCATGAAGCGGCAGCGATACTTCCCTACTCTACGCATGCTGTACTCACTATATTCAGAGAGCATACGAGTATCAAAGACATAGATAGGATACACTTCAGTGGCAGTAGAAATGGCCTGAGTCAGTGCTTCATTGTCATGAATCCTCAGGTCACTGCGAAACCAAACAACGGCTTTTGTAATCGACATATCCGTACAACAATCGTAGTCTGTACTCGGTTTACAGTGCCATATGAAGAGTATTTGTATTTTACCCTGCCTTGCCCTTCTGCTTGTCTGCAGCCTCATAGCCTGTAGCGACTCTGATCCAGCCGTACAGACAGCACATCAGGAACTCATGGACTTGCATGATGAGACCATGAAGCTGATGTCCCCCGCTAAAAAATCCATCAAATCTCTGAAAGATATAGATCAGCCGAGCGACGCACAGCTCCAGGCACTTGAGAGTCTCACCGAGGCCGAAGACCAGATGTGGAACTGGATGCACACCTGGGAAAAACCTCATGCAGACCTCCCAGTCATAGATAAGCTGGCACACTATGAGCTATGGCATGAAAAGATGCAACTCATAGATGAGGAGATGCGAGATGCACTGGCCAAAGCTGAGCAGTATGTACAGTAAGCGCACACTCTCCATAGTCTTACTACTCATCCTGACATCATTGATAGCATGTAAGAAGGAAGAGACGGGACCACTGCCTTACTACGGTCAGACAGCCCTGGAAGGTACAGACACCGTATATCATCAGATCATACCCTTCAGTCTCCTAGACCAAGACAGTACTGTCGTGACTAATGCCAGTCTCCAAGGTCAAATCTATGTAGCGGATTTTTTCTTTACGTCTTGCCCGACTATATGCCCTGTGGTAAAACAGAATATGATCAAGATCGCTGAAGCAATTTCTGATAATCGACTCGCCTTTATGGCACATAGTATAGACCATAGGCGCGATAGCATTCCTCGACTTCTATCGTACAAGCAAAAGCTAGAGTTAGATGATCGCTGGCATCTCCTGGAGGTGCCAGAAGATGAGCTGGAGGAATTATCAGCGAGCTATCTCACAGCAGCTTATGAAGATGCATCGGCGCCTGGGGGATTTGATCATCAAGGAAATCTCATGCTGATCGACTGGGATGGACATATCAGGTCCTATGCTGACGGTACTGATAGGGAGCAAGTAGATGATTTCATCAAGAAGATCAAGCGCCTTCTCCATGAGATGGATCATAGGAATGAGTAGCGCGATACTGCTGGTCAGCTGTGGTCCCGAACAGAGCTACGGCGAGCAACTCTACCAAGCGCAGTGTGCGAGCTGTCACCTGAGTGACGGCAGCGGACTCCGTGGTCTCTATCCCCCTCTCTATCAGACTGATTATCTCCAAGAGCACTTTGCTGATCTGCCATGTATCATAGAGCAAGGTATGGAGGGTCCAATACTCGTGAACGGCAGAGAATACGATCAGCCCATGCCAGCTATCGTAGGATTTACCGATGCTGACATCGCTAATCTGATGAACTACCTCGATGACGCCATGCTAGACGGCAAGCGACAGTTTGTCACTCCAGATCAGGTCATAGAGCTGCGGCAAGGCTGTAAGGACTCTTACGAGTAAATGGATCCGATAAGCAGGACGACTTGATCTGTGGCAAGCAGGGAATTTTCAGAGCTTGTCGCACATTTATAAGATATTGCAGCTTCATATACTGCTTGATTATTTCCACTTACCAAAACAATCGATACCATGGGATGGCTCAATAGACTCTTCTTCGCTAAAAAATCCGTAGCAAAACACCAGACTGAGAAAGCTGCAGAAAATATAAAAGAAACCGCAGACGACCTCACGGAGAAAGCTGGCGACATGTGGGATGACGCTAAAGAGAGCGCCTCCAAGATGGGAGATAAACTCGTGGATAGAGCCGGTGACACATGGGAAGGAGTGAAAGATACCGTCGGCGATGTGGTGGAGAAAGCTAAGGGCAAGTACGACGATCTCATAGATGGTGATACCAAGAGCCAGATCAACGATGGTGCTGCTAAGGCTGGAGATAAAATCACTGAGACTATCAATAAGGCTGGTGATGCAGCTGCCGATCTCGGTGAAAAGGTCATAGCTACCAGCGACAAGATCATCGATAAGTCCATGGACGTGGCAGAAAATCTTACCAAAAAAGCTATGGCCGCTGGAGAAAAAATCAAGGATAAAGCACAGCATGTACTCGATAATCCTAAGGAGAGTGTAGACGCATTTGGCCGAAAGGCCCAAGAAGCTATCGATAAAGTAAAAGATGAGTTTACGACCTCGCCTGAGGACTTTGCAGATACACCACTCACAGAAAGCAAACTCCACGAGTCCACACTGGAGGGCACGGATGATTTCTTTGCTCGTGCGGCAGACTATGCTGATGGCGATCATCAAGCATTCAAAGATGATCCGCAGGTGAAAGGCAAAATCGAGAAGGCTGGAGAAGATATCAAGCTGCGCGGATTTGAAGATGCGGACGGAGATGGTGATGATCTCATAGATGATGCTGAGGTGCTAGATTCATAGCGTCAATCCACCTCTATGGATCTCACCCTCATACAGAAGGAGCTAGATAGTACCCTGCAGCGCTTGGATACGCAGCGTCAGATCAATGAACGCCTGAAATCTGTCCGCAATAATCTTGCAGATCTCTACCAGAGACAGAAAAAGCTAGATAAATCTGTGCGTAAAGAAAAACGTGAGTATGAAAGCTTAGAAAATCGATCTCTTAACTCTCTCTTCACCAAAGTCCTCGGTAATCACGAGGAAAAACTCGAGAAAGAGCGCCAGGAGTACCTCGACGCAGTACTCAAATTTAATGAAGCTGTAGAGGAAATCGAGCTCCTCGAATACGAGGAAGGCATCCTGAAAAGTAAGCACGCAACCACTGCGGATACCGAGAAGGAACTCAAAAATCTCCTCGCGGCCAAGGAAAAGTCGCTACTCGCTTCTGCCCATCCACTGCGCGAGGAACTCATAGGCCACCTCAAGCGCGCAGAGGGCCTGGAGCGCTACAGAAATGAACTGCACAAAACCCTCGCCATAGGACAAGAGCTCAAGACTCATCTAGAGCGCATCCTACACAATCTGCGAAAAGCGCGTGACTGGGGCCAACAGAGCGCTGGCTCACGCATGGCTAGACACCAGAAGTATGGGTACATAGATCGCGCCCACAGCCTTCTGTACAGCGCTAAGCGGCATATGCAGCTCTATGAGCAGCAGATTGCTTATGTGTTTGAGGCGGAGCGAATATCCTTTGCTGTGGAGTTTCCAGATTTTAATAGCTTCTCAGATGTGTTCTTCCAGAATCTGATCTCCGACTGGATCTTTGTAAATAAAGTACAGGCGACCATCAGTCAGATCACCGCCGTAGCTAGCAGTGTACGTGGTTATAATTCACGTCTAGAGAAAGAGCTGAAGCAAGTGCATAAAGAAGCAGCCGATGTGGTCGCCGCGCGCCAGGCCACCCTACTCAAAGAAGTCTAGCGAATAAACTGCTCGAGATCTGCGGGGCTGTAGTCGACTGACTTAAGGACTTTACCGTCAGCGACACGGTAGACAAGCCACTGACCGTCTTTCTCACGGATCTCTGAGATCTGATCGAGCGCGTCATAGTGCCTCTTGGTATCCTCTGCTTGCTCGAGCGTCTTGCAGGCCTTGGACATATTGGATCGGTGCACCTCTGCGAATGCCTCTGCAAACCTCGCCCCTAGACCAAACTCATGGATCGCTCCAGCTAGCACGTACTGGATGTCGCAGAGTGCGTCAAGTGTTTCCAGCTTATCATCTGTCTCTAAGGCAGCTTTGAGCTCGTCTAGTTCTTCCTGTAGTAGATTAAGTCGTAGAGCGATACGATTCCTGGGAATGCTGGGCTGATCGAGTACGGGAAGATCAAATAGCTCGTGAAACTCCTTGACGCTGGTAAGGCTGGTGGATTCTGTCATGATGGCTGGTAATGAAAAGTATAGTCCAAAAATAGAGAAGACTGCCTCGCGGGTGCAAGGCAGTCTCTCAAAATAACCCCAAAAAACCTATTAGAATAATCTTGACGGTGGCTTATCCACCGATAGCTTCTAGCTGAGCTTTCATCTCGTTTGACTTGTCAAACATATCTTTTCTCGCATAGATCTCTTTGAGAGCGATGAGTGTATTTCTGTCCTCCTTATTCGCCTCGTATGCTTTAGTGAAGTAAGGAAGTGCTCTGTCAAACTCGGCCATGGCCTGTGTCTTCTTAGCCTCATACTTCTTAGTACCTTCTTTGCTGTAGTCCTCTGCTAGCTCGTTCATCTCGTTGATATAGATGACGGCGCGGTTATAGTACAGAGCTCCCAGGCTATAGTTGACCTCAGATGCATCAGGATCTAGCTTGAGCGCCTCTGCGTAGGCCATTTCTGACTCTTTGAAGTATTTGTCAGCGTCTTCCTGATTGCCAGCGGCATTAGCTTGCTGATAGAGCTGATCGTAGACACTACCGAGTGTAGATCTTACGGAAGCATTTTCTGGCTCTGCTGCGATGGCAGCCTTGAGCTTATCGATAAGCTCTTCTAGTCGGCCTTCACTGAGATAGTAGTTGATCTCTGAGAAGAGTAAATTGACGTCGTCTGGGAAAGCCTCTCTACCTTGATTAAGGTAGGTGATAGCCTTCTCCTTGTCTTTTTCTTGATAGAGGGCATAGAGATTGGCATATACGAGTGGATCCTGATAGTCCAGCTCTACGAGCTGGTTGAGATACATCTCTGCTTTCTCTGTCTGCTCACTGCTCGTAGCCATAGCAGAACTGATGAAAAGCTGATTCTGGTAAAGGGAGTCTGTAGTAAGTAGGCCTTCATTACCATTGTCCTTCAGCATCTTGTCTGCTTCTAGGTACTGCTCAAAATATGTAAGTGCCGCAGCTGGATCACCTGCCTCGTACTTATTGAAGCCGATATTATTGAGGAAGAGAGCAGTCTTAGCTATACCGTCTAGTGCTTCCTTGGTCTGGAATTTCTTCTCGGCTACAGAGAATGCCTTCTTGTAAGCCATGTAGGCCTTGCTTGCTGCCATAGGGAATCTAGGCTCTTGGATCTGCTCAAACTGTAGCTTGGCCTGATCGCTTGTCATCTGATTCTCATAGATCTCAGCAGCTACTGCTACGGCCTTGTAATCACTTCCAAGAGTATTGTCTTTTAGGACGTTTTCTGCTAGTCCTCCAGCCTCTGCGAGGTCGTCTGTCTTTTCATTATCCAGTTTGTAAGATGCGAGCAGCTTTTTGGCTGATTTTAGGTCTTTTTCGGCATCTTGTGCGTGGAGCCCAAAGCCTAGGAAGGCTGCAAATAGTAGTAGGAATAGTTTTTTCATCTGGTTGATAGAATTTAGATTTTTGTCTGTTGTGGATCTGTAAATCATACAGTACACATAAGAGATCGCGCGCAAAATTAGTGCCTTTAGGATTCGTTAAACACTGTTAGACCTTTGTTAAGAGTTCTAGCATGCGACAAATCTAAGCTGCGCGACAGTATTTGGCGGAAACGCCCCCACTCTACATCATAAGGTGATCGCGATTACTCTTGTTCGTCGCTGTCGTCCTCGTCCTCCTTCTTGACTACTGCTACATCCGCGATATCGTCATTCTTTCCAAGATTGATCATGCGCACTCCCTGTGTGGATCTACCCATAAGGCGCACATCGCTGACAGGCAGTCGGATTACGATTCCTTCCTTGCTGGTGATCATGAGATCGTCCTCCTCACCCACGAGCTTGATAGCTACAAGCTCGCCCGTCTTCTTGGTGATCTTGATGGTCTGGATTCCCTTACCGCCACGATTCTGAGTCTTGTACTCGCTTGAGTCAGTTCTCTTGCCCGTACCCTTCTCGGAGATGACCATGACGGCTTTCTCTTCTGCCTCATGATCGAGGATGATCATACCTACGACCGTATTGTCAGCAGCCTTGAGCTTCATACCTCGGACGCCCATGGAGTTGCGACCCACAGGATTGACGTCCTCTGACCAGAATCGGATACTGTATCCGTCGCTATTGGCCAGCATGACATCGCTCTTCTCATTGACGATTCTCGCCTCTATGAGTTGATCCTCTTCGCGGATGTTGATCGCGATGATACCATTGGTCCTAGGACGGCTGTACTGAGATAGCGCCGTCTTCTTCACGATTCCTTCTCTGGTGGCGAACATGATGAAGTTATTCTCCAGGAAGTCTTTGTCAGTCAGATCTTGCACCACGATATAGGCGCGCACTTGATCTTCCTTGGGCAAGGCAATGATGTTTTGGATCACGCGCCCTTGGGCTACCTTGCTCGCTTCTGGAATCTCAAAGATCCGCAGCCAGTGGCACATACCTCTTTCGGTGAAGAGGAGCAGGTAATTGTGATTAGTCGCTACAAACATGTGCTCCAGGAAGTCAGCATCCCGCGTCTTACTACCTCTGCTACCTCGTCCGCCTCTACTCTGCACCTTGTACTCATCTGCACGAGTACGCTTGATATAGCCGAGGTGTGAGATGGTGATGACTACCTCATCATTGGGTATGATATCCTCGATAGAGATGTCGCCATCTGCTATGTAATTGATATCTGTACGGCGCTCATCGCCGTAGTTTTCTATGAGCTCCTCGAGCTCCTCTATGATGATCTGGCGCTTCTGAGCCTCGTCACCTAAGATTCCTTCTAGGCGCGTGATCTCGGCCATGAGCTCATCAAACTCTGCGCGCAACTTGTCGCGCTCGAGTCCTGTGAGCTTCTGCAGACGCATCTCTAGGATGGCCTTGGCCTGCAATTCGCTCAGACCAAATGCGCTCATGAGACCATCACGTGCCTCATCTACATTTTTACTAGCACGGATGATCTTGATGACCTCGTCGATATTGTCCAGAGCTATGATGAGTCCCTCGAGGATGTGAGCACGCTCCTTGGCTTTGCGCAGATCGTACTCGGTCCTGCGCGTGATGACCTCGAGGCGAAACTTGATAAACTCCTCGATCTGGCGCTTGAGATTGAGTGTCTCGGGGCGGCCTTCTACGAGTGCGATATTATTCACACCGTAGCTGCTCTGCAGCGGGCTATACTTATAGATCTGGCTGAGGATCACCTTGGCGATGAAGTCTCGCTTGACCTCTACTACGATTCTGATACCGTTCCTGTCGCTCTCATCGCGTACGTCGCTGATGCCCTTGATCTTCTCGCTGGTGACGAGATCGGCGATCTTGATCACCAGATTGGCCTTATTGACCTGATAGGGTATCTCGTGGATGATGATGGTCTCCTTATTATTAGGACCTTCTTCTATACGGGCTTTACCGCGCACCACTACTCGACCGCGTCCTGTCTCAAAAGCCTCCTTGACGCCCTTGTACCCGTAGATCGTACCACCTGTGGGCAGATCAGGAGCCTTGATATGCTCCATGAGGCCCTCGGTATCGATGTCGGGATTGTTGACAGTGGCGATGATGCCGTGACACACCTCTGTAAGATTGTGCGGCAGCATATTAGTCGCCATACCCACGGCGATTCCTGAGGCGCCATTGACGAGGAGCGTAGGAAGCCTAGTCGGTAGTACGCTCGGCTCCTCTAGCGTGTCATCAAAGTTGGCCACCCAGTCTACGGTGTCTTTCTTTATGTCAGCTAGGATCTCCTCGCTGATTTTCTCTAAGCGTGCCTCGGTATATCGCATGGCGGCGGGACTATCGCCGTCCATGGATCCATAGTTACCCTGACCGTCCACGAGCGGATATCTGAGTGACCAGTCCTGCGCCATACGTACCATACTATCGTAGACGGCGGTGTCACCATGGGGGTGATACTTACCCAAGACTTCACCTACGATACGCGCAGATTTCTTAGGAGCTTTATTATAAGTGAGTCCTAGATCGGACATGCCGTAGAGCACGCGTCTGTGTACAGGCTTGAGGCCATCACGTACATCAGGCAGCGCTCTGGCTACGATCACAGACATCGAGTAATCGATGTATGCGGACTTCATTTCTTCCTCGATATTTATGAGGCGTATTCTACTATCTGCCATTGGGTGATTTTCAACTGCGAAAGTACGAAATATCAGGTGATTTTATATATGATTTATATCTATATAGCTGATTTTTTCTGAGGGTCTCTGGGACTGCCTTTCGGCAAAAAACCTACTACTCTGCTGAACATATACCACCATCCTTGCTTATCCTTCTCATGGGCACCAACGTAAAACCGTATGAGGCAGACGGTAGCAAGAAACAGCAGGTGGAATCGATGTTTGACAACATCGCTCCTGGCTATGACAATCTCAATAGACTCCTCACGGTAGGTATCGATCGTATATGGCGGCGCAAGACCATCGCAAAGCTCGAAAAGACTGATCTTCTAGTGCTTGATATCGCTACTGGTACGGCCGACATGGCCATAGAAGCCGTCAAGAATCATCCCTGTCGCAAGATCACTGGCCTGGACGTAAGTGCGGAGATGCTGCGCTATGGTCAGGAGAAAATCGATAAGGCAGATCTCGGCGATCAGATCACACTCGTCAAGGGCGACTCAGAGGACCTACCTTTTGAAAGTGATAGCTTTGACGCGGTGATGGTGGCATTTGGTGTGCGCAACTTTGAAAATCTGGAGAAGGGGCTCTCAGAGATCCATCGTGTACTCAAGCCTGAGGGCAAACTGCTCGTGCTAGAATTCACCAAGCCGCGCACTCCGGGTTTTAAGCAATTGTTTCAGTTGTACTTTCGTTACGTCTTACCTAAGATAGGACGGATGAAATCCAAAGATCCCAAGGCGTACAAGTATCTCTTTGAGTCTGTACAGGCCTTTCCGGACTTTGAGAATTTCACCGCCATCATGGACAAGATCGGATATACACAATGCACGTACAAAGCTCTCAGCCTCGGCATCTGCGCCATCTATCAGGGCTCCAAATCCTGATAGCAATTCTCCTCGCCCTACCCATGTGGGGACAGACGGCAGATGGCGGTAGCAACAATTACCTCCGCTACAGAACTAAGCCCTTCTACTACGGTATGTCACTCGGTGGCAGTACCAATGGGTACAAGCTCTTCAGATCTGCCGACTTTGATGAGCAGACGGATATCGCTGTGGTAGAGGGAGTCAGTGGACCATCATTTAATGTAAATGTGATAGGCAATCTCAAGGTCGGCGAATACTTTGACTTCCGCTTCCTTCCTGGTGCTTCCTTTGGAGAGCGAAGCATCCTCTTTAGGGATGCGACTGGAATGGATGATCGGCGGCAGTCAGAATTCGTCGTAGTGCAGATGCCCTTTCAACTACGATTTAAGTCAGAGCCGTACAAGGATTTCCGGATATTTATCATGACGGGGATCAAGTACTCCTGGGATATCTCGAGCAATAGCCGAGTGATGAACGCCGAGGAGCTGATTCGCTTTTCGCCCAATGATTTTCAATTTGAGCTAGGGGCGGGCTTCCAGATTTTCACGCCCTTCTTTATCTTCTCTCCCGAGCTCAAGGTATCGC
>JAHDBH010000115.1 GCA_020630495.1 Saprospiraceae bacterium | reverse complement strand
AATCTCAATGGTGCATCCTTTGAGCACAAGAAAGACGTGTCTAGCTATACAGTATGCGACGTCACCGATCCAGATAGCGTCGCAGCGGCATTTGACTATACGAGCCTTACCTATGGTGGTGTAGACATAGTGGTGCACTCTGCAGGTCTCGCCATCTCCAAGCCACTGCTGGAGACCACGGACGATGATTGGAATCTCCTTCAGGACGTCCTCGTCAAAGGCCAATTTTATCTTTCCAAAGCTGCCGTGAAAGTCATGAGCGCTCAGAATCTTGGCGGAGATCTCATCCATATCGCCTCCAAAAACGGCCTCGTATCAGGACCCAACAATGTCGCTTACGGCACCGCTAAAGCTGGCCAGCAACATATGACCCGCCTCCTCGCAGCAGAGCTCGCCGCTCACGGCATACGAGTCAATACGGTCAATCCCGACGGTGTCATCATAGGTAGCAAGATCTGGGAAGGCGAGTGGGCAGAAGGCCGCGCCAAGGCGCACGGCATTAAAGTAGAAGATCTTCCAGCTCACTACGCTAAGCGCAATCTACTCGGTGAGATCATCCGACCAGAAGACATAGCTCGCGCCGTCTTCTCTTTTGTGGGTATCTTAGATAAGAGCACAGGAAACATCCTCAATGTAGATGGCGGTATGGCAAGCGCATTTGTCAGATAAGGTAGAGCAAGCGTATGAGAATCAAGCAAGAGACCATAGCAGATCACAATCAAGCAAGGGCGCAGCGGCATGAGCGCGAGCTTGACTTACTGCGCCAGCGCCTAGAGGAAGATGATGGTCTGGATACGGCAGTCATTATAGAGCACCTACAAGCCTTCAGCATAGCTATACCGAGCTGGGCGCTCGGTGCAGGCGGCACACGATTTGGTCGATTCTCTATGGCTGGCGAGCCTCGCTCACTAGAAGAAAAATTGCACGATGTTGCCATCATCAATGATCTCACTGGCACAGCTAGATCCATTTCCCTGCATATCCCCTGGGACACACCATCAGACTACTCATCTATCAGCAGTCTAGCTCGCGATCTGGGACTCACATTTGATGCCATCAACAGTAATACCTTTCAGGATCAGCCAGATGCTGCGCACAGCTATCGCTATGGTTCTCTTTGTTCTACACACGATGGCGCCAGACAGCAAGCCATAGAGCACAATCTGGAAGTCATCCGCATAGGAGAGCAACTCGGTAGCAAAGCACTGACCGTATGGCTCGCTGACGGCTCCAATTTTCCAGGACAGCACAGCATGCGCGCAGCACTTGCCCACACGCGCGATTCCCTCCAGGAAATCTATGCTGGCATGCCCGCTGACTGGCAATTACTCGTAGAGTACAAGCCCTACGAGCCAAATTTTTACAGTACCGTCATACCTGACTGGGGTACATCTGTCTATCTCGCTGAGTCCTGCGGTGATCGAGCCTCCACGCTCGTAGACCTGGGACATCATCTGCCCAATACCAACATAGAGCAGATCGTCTCTACGCTGATGCTACGCGAGCGCCTCGGAGGCTTCCACTTCAATGATAGCAAGTACGGCGACGATGATCTCACCTGCGGTAGCATCAAGCCCTATCAGCTCTTCCTCATATTTCACGAGCTGGTAAGTGGTATGCAAGATCATGCACATCCTGCTCCCGCCTGGATGATTGACGCCAGTCACAATATCAAGGACCCGATCGAGGATCTCCTTCAGTCAGTAGACGCCATACTCATCGCCTACGCCAAGGCCCTCTGCATCAACCGAAAAGATCTGGCAGCAGCTCAGCAAGCACATGACGTAGCGCGATGTCAGGAAATCTTGCAGCGGGCATTCCTCAGCGATGTGCGGCCACTCGTACGCCAGGCAAGACTACAAGATGGAGCTGCCATAGACCCTGTCACTGCCTACAGAGAGGCCGATGTGCGAGCGCAGCTGATAAAGCAGCGTGGAAGTGATGCAAGAGCAAGCGGACTGTAGACGATGGCAGGCAACTCACTGATATTTGATATAGGTAAGACAAACAAGAAGTGCTTTGTCCTGGACGGCGACTATCAGATCATAGAGAAGTCAGAGGAACGATTTAATACAATCCAGGATGAGGACGGACACAGCTGCGAAGACATCGCTCTACTCACGGATTGGGTACGCGATCGTGTGCACCACTATGTGAGTGACGAGAGTTACGATATTGCCAGAATTAATTTTTCCACATATGGCGCCAGTCTAGTACATCTGGATCAAGACGGCCAAGTGATCGCACCACTATATGACTACATGAAGTCAGTGGATGAGCAAGTGTGGAAAGCATTCTACTCAGACTACGGCGGGGAAACAGAGATATCGCGCAGTACAGCTTCTCCGCCGAGCGGCATGCTCAATTCTGGCTTGCAACTCTACTGGCTCAAGCACAAGCGACCAGAGCTCTGGGACAAGATTCATACTTCACTGCATCTACCGCAGTACTTCTGCTTCTTATTTGCGCGAAAGCGCGTCAGTGACTTCACCAGTGTAGGATGCCATACGGGTATGTGGAACTACGATCGCGAAGACTATCACGCATGGCTAGAGGACTCTGGCTGTGGAGACAAGCTGGCACCGCTCGTACCCACTTCCACCCACTATACCATGGAGCTGCATGGTCGTAGTTGCCAGATTGGGGTGGGAATTCATGACTCTAGTGCATCGCTGCTGCCCTACATCAGATCTGAGAGCAAGTCATTTTTGCTGGTGTCCACGGGTACCTGGAGCATCAGCTTGCTCCCGCATACAGATGCGCCACTCACCACGGAGGATCTCGAGCACGATTGCCTTCACTACATGCGTCCTACGGGTGATCCGGTGCGCGCATGCAGATTGTTTCTTGGTCGTGAGCACGATCACCAGGTGGAGCTCTTGACACGGCACTTTGGCGTAGAGGATGATGCGCATAAGTCTGTGGAGCTAGACAGAGAGATGAGCGCTGTCGCGCAAATGTCCACAAGCGCCTACCAGTTCCAGCACATCGAGCATCCACATGCAGTCAGCAGTGCTACCGACTATGCGCGGTTTACCAGCTTTGAGCAGGCGTACCATCAGCTGGTGTGGGAGTTGTCTCTTGCACAAGCTCGGTCTATACGTAGATGCTTAGCTGGCACCACTGTACGCAAGATCTATATCGACGGCGGCTTCTCACAAAATGATCTCTTCATCTACTATCTGGCGCAGCACTTTCCAGACTGCAAGATCAGGATGACACACTCACCCATGGGATCCTCCCTGGGAGCAGCGCTCGTGATGCGCGATGAACAGCTGAAGAAAAGCTTCCTCAAGACGAAGTACTCTCTCCGCAAGTACAAGAGAAAAGCCAAGCTCGCATGAAGGTGGGCCTCTTCATACCGTGCTTCATAGATCAGTTCTATCCGCAGGTAGGCATCGCATGTCTTGAGCTACTAGAAAAGCATGGATGCACAGTGAGCTATCCGCTAGATCAGTCCTGCTGTGGTCAGCCACTAGCCAATGCCGGCTATGAGAAGAAGACTACCCAGATCTGCCAGGACTACGTGCGGCGATATCAGGACGTAGACTATATAGTGACGCCCTCTGGTAGCTGCGCTCATCATGTAAAGCACAATTATCCTCGACTAGTAGAGAGCGCTGATGCTCAGAGCGCTGCGGAGCGCACCTACGATATCATCGATTTTCTGGTCGATGTCCTTGCTATGGATCACTGCGATACAAATCATCCGCAGCGCGTGGGTCTGCACATAGGCTGTCACTCCCTGCGAGGGCTGCGGCAGGCGCAGTCCTCAGAGATTGTGGGAGAAGAATTTTCCAGACCGCGATACCTTACCAGCCTCATCCCAGGAATCGAGATAGTAAGTCTATCACGACAGGACGAGTGCTGCGGATTTGGTGGAACCTTTGCCGTCAATCACGGAGAACTGTCTGCCCGCATGGGGCATGATCGCTTACAAGATCACATAGCAGCGGGCGCAGAGGCCATCATCAGCGGAGACATGAGCTGTCTCATGCACCTGCAAGGTCTCAGTAAAAGAAAAAAGATCGACATGAACTTCTATCACATTGCAGAACTCCTCAATGGTCTACCAGCATGAGTACCACTGTAGCACGGGACATAGAAGCATACGTCAGGGATGAGAAGCGAGTCGACTGGCATGACGAGTCACTCTGGCACATCCGCAGCAAGCGCGACCGATCTACACATGGCCTACCAGAGTGGGAACAGCTCCGCCAGACAGCCAGTCAGATCAAGGAGCATGTCATCAGTAAGCTACCCGATCTGCTAGAGGAATTTGAAAGAAACGCTACTGCCAATGGCGTCAAAGTCCACTGGGCGCGAGACGCTCAGGAGCACAATGAAATCGTAGTACAGATCCTACAGTCACAGCAAATCGATAAAGTCGTCAAGAGCAAGTCTATGCTCACAGAAGAGTGCAAGCTCAATCATCACCTAGAGAAGCACGCCATACAGGTGGTAGATACAGATCTCGGGGAACGCATCGTACAGCTGCGCGATGAAGAACCAAGTCACATCGTACTTCCCGCCATTCATCTCAAGAAAGAAGAGATAGGCGAGCTCTTCCACGAGCATCTTGGTACTGACAAAGGCGCAGCTGATCCGAAATATCTTACGGAAGCTGCGCGCCAGCATCTCAGGACAAAATTTCTGGAAAGCACCGCAGCCATTACGGGTGTCAACTTTGCCATAGCCGAGACAGGTGGCGTCACTATATGTACTAATGAGGGCAACGCCGACCTGGGCGTCAATCTAGCGCGCGTGCAGATTCACTGTATGGGCATAGAAAAGATCATCCCGCGATGGACGGATCTCGGGATATTTACACGACTGCTTGGTAGATCGGCCACGGGTCAGTCTACGACCATATACACCTCTCACTATCACAAGCCTCGACCTGGCACGGAGATGCATATCATCCTCGTGGATAATGGTAGATCAGAACACCGAAAGCGCGAGGATTTCCGTGCCAGCCTCAAGTGCATCCGCTGTGGAGCGTGTATCAATACTTGTCCCGTGTACCGTCGAGCCGGCGGTCATAGCTATGGCGCCACCATTCCAGGACCCATAGGCAGCATACTCAATCCCACCCGCAAGCCTGAGGATCATGCCGAGCTGCCCTTTGCCTCCAGCCTCTGCGGATCATGTACAGATGTCTGCCCCGTAAAAATCAATATCCACGAGCAGCTATATCTCCTTCGCCAAGATATCACTGAGACCTCGGTGGTTCCAGCAAGCAAGACGCGTAGCTTTTCCTTTCTCGCCCGTATACTCACAAGACCTCGACTCTATCGTATGGCAGGAAGCACGGCGAGATGGGCTACCCGCAATCTTCCTCGCTGGGCGATATATCATCGCAGCAATGCTTGGGGACAATATCGCGATTTACCCGCCGCACCACAGGACAGCTTCCGTGAGTGGTACATGAAAAATCGTACATCATGAGCTCACGTAGTGATATACTCGCACGACTCAGAGGCACGGCTGTTCCAGCAGTCTCTCTACCCGCATATCCCACTATACCAGAGCTTACACAAGAGGCATTGGTAGAGCGCTTTCGCGCAAATGCGTCCGCAGCAGGCAGTACCGTTATTTCTGGAAATTTAAATTGGTCAGAAATAATATCATCAGCATCTCCAAGCGCTCATAAAATCTATAGTGACGGAAATATAGATACGGATAAATCTGTGATGAGAAGTTTTTCACTTCCCGAGACACTCAGTAAATCACATACCGCAGAGCTCTCGCGGACTCGTACTTCTACGGATAATATAAATCAACCACACTCAGTACTACTCGACGTAGCGGTACTCACTAGTCATCTTGCCGTAGCAGAGAATGGCAGCATATGGCTCACGGATAGCGTAGAGCACCGAGTTATTCCCTTCATCACGGAGCACCTGATCATTCGATTGATCGATTACGATCTCGTAGCGACTATGGCTGATGCCTACGATCGCCTTGACTCATCGCTGGCATTCTGCATATGCATCGCGGGACCATCTAAGACTGCAGACATAGAGCAATCGCTAGTGATAGGAGCACAGGCCGCACGGAGTCTGACCATTGTATTGGAGTAATTGCATTCTTAGTCTTTAATTCACATTTAGATTTACTGCGGACGGCTCTACTGACGCAAAGACCATTCTCACGGCATGAGCCGTATTGCGGGCATTTAATTTATTCTGAATATTCTTGGTATGCGTATTTACAGTATGCACGGACAGGTATAATTGCTTTGCAATTTCACTATGTGTAAATCCCATAGATAATAAGTCCAGTATTTCGATTTCACGGTGGCTTATTGTATGATTCATAATGCTTAGGACTGAGTCAATTGCAATGTCCATTGTATCTGCGCACGCAAAGAGCTTAATAGATCATGTGCCTTTTCTATTTCTCTTATAGGAATAGTCGATAGCGGGACACTTTGTAGCAGCCTAAATCTAAATGTGCTTTCCACTAGCCTGTATTCTACTCCTGCGCCCACCTGGAGACCCGTGCGCCATGCATTATCCACTGGCGGGCGCATAAGGATCTGAGACCGCGGCTGCACGATCTGACCCGTAGTGATATAGCGGCCGTGTACATCCAGCGATGAGCTTCCTGTACGCTGAGCATATCCTCCTACATAAGAGCAAAATCGCAAGTCTTGTTGACCAAAAGAAAATCCGAATAAGATAGGAACATCAATCATGCGGATCGTGTAAGTGGCATCCACGCCGCCGGGAATCAACTGATTGCGGAATCGTATATCATAATCAGAATAGAGATAAAACTTTTCTGAGTGAAAGGTAATTCCCGATTGGATTGATAGCATTTCATTCATCCGATATTCTACGGTGGCACCTGCCGTCAGGTGTGTGGATCCTGTAGAGATATGGAGCGAGGTGATCTCTTGCACCGACTGTGTATGTAGAGTGCCTCGCTGGATCCCTATGGTAGGTCCCAGGTACAGCTGAGACATGAGTAGATGCGATAGCAGCAAAA
>JAHDBH010000114.1:1717-7033 GCA_020630495.1 Saprospiraceae bacterium | reverse complement strand
TTGTGTAGCGTGAGGCGGACCCGAACCGCCGACCTCCAGATTATGAATCTGGCGCTCTAACCAGCTGAGCTACCACGCCAGGTATGCTCCTTAAGCGCTTGCAAAGTTAATAGCTCTGTTGCACTTGCGCCAATCCGCTTACTTCTCCATCACTGATACAAGAACACAGACCTGTTGCGATCCAGCTCTCTGAAAAATGGATCATTCAGATCATCGATAAACCTGATCGCCTCGCCCGTACTCTTCATTTCTGGTCCCAGACGCTTGTCTACATTGGGAAACTTGTCAAAGGAGAAGACGGGCACCTTGATCGCATAGCCGTCCAGCTTGTTTTCCATCTTGTAATCCTTCAGCTTGGCAGCGCCGATCATCACCTTGGAGGCGATGTTGAGGTAGGGCTGATTGTAGGCCTTTGCTATGAAGGGAGTGGTGCGCGATGCGCGCGGATTAGCTTCTATGACGTAGACTTTCTCGTCCTTGATGGCAAATTGGATATTGATCAGTCCCACGGTATTGAGCGCCATAGCGAGTCTGCGGGTGTAGTCCTTCATCGTCTCCAGCACCTGATCACTGAGGCTATATGTGGGAAGTACAGCTGAGCTATCTCCTGAGTGGATACCCGCTGGCTCTATGTGCTCCATGATGCCCATGATGTGGACATCTTCTCCGTCACAGATAGAGTCAATCTCGGCTTCCTTAGCTCGCTCGAGGAAGTGATCTATGAGCACTTTATTATCAGGTAGATGCTTAAAGATGCTGAGGACGTGCCTCTCCAGCTCTTGATCATTAATTACGATCTTCATGCGCTGGCCTCCTAGCACATAGCTCGGCCTGATCAGTACAGGATAGCCTACTTTATTAGCAATTGCGGTGGCCTCCTCTATGGTCTCTGCTACGCCGTAGTCAGGATAGGGAATATCCATCTCTTTGAGCAGGTCTGAGAAAGCACCGCGATCTTCTGCCATGTCCATGGCCTCGTAGGCTGTACCAAAGATCTTGATGCCATGCTCGTGAAATTTCTCTGCGAGCTTGAGCGCTGTCTGACCACCTAGTTGGATCACGACTCCCTCAGGCTGCTCGAGCTCTATGATCTCCTCTATGTGTTCCCAGAATACAGGCTCAAAGTAGAGCTTGTCTGCCACGTCAAAGTCTGTACTGACCGTCTCTGGATTACAGTTGATCATGATCGCCTCATAGCCTGCCTCCTTGATGGCGAGAAGTCCATGCACACAGCAGTAGTCAAATTCGATGCCTTGTCCGATGCGATTGGGGCCAGAGCCTAGGACAATGATCTTCTTCTTGTCAGATGGAATGCTTTCGTTCTCTCCATCAAATGTGGAGTAGAAGTAAGGCGTCTGCGCTTCAAACTCCGCCGCGCAGGTATCTACCATCTTATAAGTCCGTCTGATACCTAGGGACTTGCGATGTGCTCTCACCTGATCTTCTTCTATGCGCATGATCCATGCGATCTGAGCATCTGAGTAGCCCATACTCTTGAGCTGTCTCATGAGTGATGCTGGGATGTCTTCGGCAACATTGTACCGCAGTAGCTCCTTCTCGATCTCCACTAGCTCTTTGATCTGCTCTACATACCAGGGGTCTATATGCGTGATATTGCATATGCTTTTGGCGGGCACGCCCAGTCTCAGCGCATCCTTGATCCTATAGATGCGGTCATCGCCCACACGCTCCAGTCGCTCTAGGATATCCTCAGTGCGTATCCACTCTTTCTTATCGGCACCCAGTCCCATGCGATTGTTCTCTTGCGACTGACAGGCTTTCTGCAGGGCTTCTTGGAAGCTACGACCTATCGCCATCACCTCACCTACACTCTTCATCGAGAGGCCGAGGGTATTGACGCTACCCTGGAATTTGTTGAAGTTCCATCGAGGCATCTTCACGATCACATAGTCAAGGGTAGGCTCAAAGAAGGCCGATGTGTTTCCGGTAATCTGGTTTTTCAGTTCGTCTAGTGTGTACCCGAGCGCTAGCTTGGCTGCTACCTTGGCGATAGGGTATCCTGTGGCCTTGCTTGCCAGGGCTGAGGAGCGCGACACACGAGGATTGATCTCGATGACGATGACGTCCTCGGTCTCAGGATTGACGCTAAACTGGATATTGCATCCGCCAGCAAAGTTGCCCATGCTGCGCATGAGCATGATGCCTTCGTTGCGCATTTGCTGAAATGTGGTATCCGCCAGTGTCATGGATGGAGCCACGGTGATACTATCTCCCGTATGGATACCCATGGGATCGAGATTTTCGACCGTACATATGATGGCCACATTATCGTTAGCATCACGTAGGAGTTCGAGCTCATACTCTTTCCATCCTAGCACGGCTTGCTCCACCAGCACCTCGTGCGTAGGTGATGCATCGAGTCCACGCTTGAGCGCTTCATCAAATTCGTCAGCCGTATGTACAAATCCTCCCCCAGTACCACCGAGCGTGTAGCTAGGGCGTATGACCAGCGGAAAGCCGATTTTTTGGGCGGCTTCCTTTCCTTCTAGGAAGGAATTAGCTATAAATGATGGCGCCACCTTCATACCGATCTTGACCGCGTGCTCGCGGAAGGCCTCGCGATTCTCTGCAAGTTCTATGGCCGCCAGATCTACGCCTATGAGCTTGACATTGTACTTATCCCAGATACCCATATCTCCTGCCTCGATAGCGAGATTGAGTGCGGTCTGGCCTCCCATGGTAGGTAGTACGGCATCTATCTGTCTTTCCTCTAGGATCTCGATGAGACTTTCTGGCGTGAGAGGCTTTAGGTATATGTGCTCAGCCGTCACGGGATCTGTCATGATCGTCGCTGGGTTGCTATTGATCAGAGAGACTTCTACGCCTTCTTCGCGAAGTGATCTTGCCGCTTGGGTCCCAGAATAGTCAAACTCGCATGCCTGGCCTATGATGATAGGTCCGCTACCGATGATGAGTACAGATTTGATCGAAGTATCCTTAGGCATATGTATGGTGTTGTGAACGCTACTTTTGAGTCGCGCGCAAAGATATCCTAGTTGGACTCAAACTACGCACTATACCGCTCATAGGGAATTATTTATCATATGATATTACATCACCATTAGCCTTCTCAGTGCATGAAGAAAGTACTTGTATGCGATGACGTCCATCCATCACTGATCTCTGGTCTGGAGGCTCACTATCTGGTCGATTACCGTCCTGAGATCCAGCAAGATGAGGTGGAGACTCTGCTAGCGGACTATCACGGTATCGTGATCAATAGCAAGACGCGCCTGCACCGTGCACAGATAGAGTGTATGACTCAGATGCAGTGGATTGCCAGACTGGGCAGCGGGATGGAGATTATAGATACGGCTTTCGCCAAAATGCGTGGTATACTCACCATCAACACTCCAGCAGCTAATGCTAATGCAGTGGCAGAACACGCACTAGGCATGCTACTGTCACTTATGCACAAGCTTCACATAGCAGATCACAGCATCCGCCAGGGCGATTGGGAGCGAGAAGCACACCGCGGTATAGAGCTCATGGGTCGCACCGTGGGCATCATAGGCTATGGAAATAACGGTAGCCGCTTTGGGCACAAGCTCAGTGGTATGGGTGTCAAGGTAATCGCTCACGATCCCTATAAAAGTAGTCTACTTACAGGAGAGTCTCAGGCCACACTGGTGTCGCTAAGCGAGGTGCAGGCAAGAGCGGATATCATCTCCTTTCATGTACCGCTCACAGCAGAGACACATCACTACTTTGATAGGCAATTTCACGAGAAGTGCAGGGACGATCTGATCTTGATCAATACCAGTCGAGGTAAGGTGGTAGATCAAGAGTATCTCGTGCAGGCGCTCGGCAGTGGTAGTCTGAGAGGCGCTTGTCTTGATGTATTTACAGCAGAAAACAAGGAAGCGCTGCGGAGCGAGACGATGACGCATTTGCGCGAAAGCGCCCGAGTAATCCTAAGCCCTCATGTGGCTGGCTGGACGCAAGAAAGCAAAGAAAGGATAGCGCTCTCTATACTTAATCAATTGAATCAAGCTGATTTCCTCGTGTAAACGTTGGCTATGAGTCGCTCCCACTAATTTATTTGACGATCACTTAAGATTTTCATAACATTGCACCGCACAGGTCACTCATGACCTCAAACCACTCGTATATGAAAAAATGTCTACTTACTCTAGGACTACTATGCGCGTTCACAGCCCTAGTGGCTCAGGGATCGCTAGAGGGATTTGTCAAGGATCTCGAGACAGGGGAGCCTATCATCTTTGGTACAGTATCACTGCTCAAGGACGGCGTGCCAGTCACTGGTACTGATACGGATCTCAACGGTTACTACTCATTTAATGGAGTCACTCCAGGTACCTATGATGTAGAGGTGACCTACGTGGGCTATCAGCCGCAGCGTCAGACTGGAGTGCTCGTCTCAGGAGGCCGTACCGTGGAGATCAACTTTGAGATCTCAGCAGGTATCCAGCTCAATGTCGTAGAGATCATCGAGTATAAGGTACCGCTGTTTGAGAAGGATCAGACGGAGGGTGGACGTACCGTGACCAGAGAAAATATCCAGCAGATCGCCACCAGAAATGTCAACACCATAGCGGCTACAGCAGGTGGTATAGCATCCATAGATGGTGGAGAGCTCAACATCCGTGGAGCACGTGCTGGTGCGACGAACTACTATGTAGATGGTATGCGTGTAAGTGCCAATCTGATACCTGATAGTGAGATCGAGCAGCTGCAGACGATTACGGGAGGCCTTTCGGCCAAATATGGTGACGTCACGGGTGGAGTCATCTCCATCACTACGCGTGGTCCATCGAGTAAGTTTGGCGCAAGCATCGAGGCAGAGACTTCTAAGTTCTTAGATGATTTTGAGCGTACGCTCGCAAGGTTTAGCCTAAGTGGTCCTATCCTCAAGAAAACAATCAATGAAAGAGAGGTGCCTGTACTAGGATACCGACTATCAGGACAGTATATCAATCAGGAGTATCCGTACCGCTTCTTTGGAAGATACATTTTTGATGAGGAGACGATCCGTGATCTGGAGGCTAATCCTCTGAGATTTGTGGGTGTGAGTGCACTGCCAAGAGCTGAGCAACGCGGAAACGCATTTCTCACCCGTCAGACTCCTAATGAGGAAAACAGAAACCTGACAGGAACTGCACGGCTGGATGTCAGAATAGCTGATGGTATCAACCTAGCAATTACAGGAGCTTATCAGCGCACAGACTTCCACTTCACTACTGGTGATGCGGTATTACCAGGCGGCAGCTGGGGTAGACTCAATTATGAGAACAATCCTTATGGGCTGAATGAAAGCATCCGTACCAATGTAAG
>JAHDBH010000114.1:0-1617 GCA_020630495.1 Saprospiraceae bacterium | reverse complement strand
GATGCGCAGGGGCGAAGATCTTTCATTGTTCCATCGTTTCAGCCAATCTACACTGGTCTTTACATTCAAGATAAATTCAGTTACAAGGATTTGATTTTCAAGTTAGGCGTACGTGTAGATCGATTTGATGCCAATGCGCCTGTGCTGCGTGATCCTCTGTCTTTCTATCCTCTGCAGAGTGCTAGAGACTTCTTTGCTTCTATAGGAGAAGCAATACCAGAAAATGTAAATCCAGAGGCCAAGGTCTACACTACTACAGAAAATGGTGAGACTGTGCAAGCATACCGCCTAGGTGAGACATGGTTCAGAGCTGATGGATCCGAGGTGAATGATGCCCGTCAGATCTTTGGTGGACAGGCGATCTTTCCTAAGCGAGTAGATACCAATGATGATATCCGTGATCCTGATTATGATCTCAATAAGACGTTTACAGATTACGAGCCGGAGATCAATGTAATGCCTCGTATCGCCTTCTCATTCCCGATATCTGAGGAAGCGAATTTCTTTGCACACTACGATGTGACTTATCAGAGGCCTCTTGCACGGAATCAAGTATCTCCGCTGACATACTTCTTTCTCAATGATGCTTCGCTAGGTGTGGGGTCACCCGTGAGTAATGCCAATCTAAGACCAGAGAAGACTACGGATTTTGAAGTAGGTTTTCAGCAAAAGATCTCACAGAATTCTGCTCTGAGAGTAAGTGCGCTCTATAGAGAGTTTAAGGATCAGATTCAAGCACGATTATACCAGTTCTCTAGTGGTTTTGGACCAGGTAACCAGTACTTCGGATTTGACAATATCGACGTGAGTACTGTGAAGGGACTCAACTTCCGCTATGATCTGCGTCGTGTGAAGAACATAGAGATGTTCATGTCATACTCACTCCAGTTTGCTGATGGTACAGGTAGTAGTGAAACTTCTTCCCTTGGTATCGCAGCTGGTGGAGATAATATCACTGAGATCTTTCCTCTGAGCTTTGATGAGCGTCATCAGGTCAATCTAAGTCTCGACTATCGATATGGCTACGGTAATAAGTATAATGGCCCTACCATCGGTGGCAAGGACATCCTAGCAAATACAGGTGTGAATGTTCTACTACAAGCTATCTCTGGCCGACCATTTACCAAGCAGCAAGTCCCAGATCAGTTTGGCGGTGCTGGATTTGAAGGAGGCTTCAATGAAGCTCGCTATCCTATGCGGTTTAACGTTGATCTACAGGTCAATAAGACCTTCCGATTGAATAATAATGCAGAAGAAGGTAAAAAACCTCTCAATCTGAATGTATACTTCCGTGCCTTAAACGTATTGAATACACAAAACATCATCGGATGGTATAGAGCCTCGCTCTCAGACACTGATGATGGGTATCTGCTGACCGAACGCGGACAGAGTGTATTTAACAGCATTGTGGAAGATGAATTTAGAGACGAAAACATCTACCTACAAGCTCGCCAGTGGGGCTTGCTGAACAATGGCTTCTATGCACTACCAAGACGAATGCTCATAGGTGGATACATCTCGTTTTAAATCAAAGTAGAAAATTCAAGAAATGAAGAAAAGTATAATTCTAGTGGCGATGATGTGCTTTGCATCAGGACTGATGGCTCACATCAATCC
>JAHDBH010000331.1 GCA_020630495.1 Saprospiraceae bacterium | reverse complement strand
ATCAGCATCCCGCACATACATACAATAGCGCTGGCGTATATACGGTAACACTGACAGTAGCCACTATTTCTGGCTGCGTAGATCGTCGGAGTCATGAGGTCATCATCTCGGATGGTCCCACGGTCTCTATAGATGTCAGCCCTTCTGGATGTGAGGAGGTGGCAACGCGTATGAGTCTGAGCGGTCTCGCCTATGAGGTCTCTTGGGATTTTGGCGATCCGGCTTCCGCCGAAAATACTGCCGAAGGAACTAGTGTAGCACATACCTACAATGCCTCGGGCAGCTATTCGGTGACAGCTACCGCTACAGATGTCTATGGATGCAGCGCAGTTATCACATCGACCATCGATATCAGAGAAAATAATCTCTCGGGCATTATCACCGCGGTCCCAGGTGCTGAGATCTGCGATGGTGGGACGATAACATTATCACCACCTACAGGTGGTATCAGCTGGGAATGGTCTAGCGGCATGAGCACAGAGACGATATCCGTTGCAGATGGTGATCACTACACGGTGACGCTTACGGATGAGCATCAGTGTTCCCATACGACGCCGCCATTTCTAGTGACTGTGCATCCGCTCCCCGTTGTAGAGGTGATGGCGCGAGAGATATTTGGGCCAGACGACTACGGTGTATGGCAGAGTTCGCTAGAGATTTGTGAAGGAGAGGATTTTGAGCTGAGAGTCTTTAGTGATGGTAGTTCGGATACTTATCTATGGAATACTGGGAGTACTTCTTCGGTGTTGACATTTGACGGACACGTCGCTGATCATCCTGTAGCAGATGACTACAGCTATGAAGTAGTAGCCACTAATCCCACGACGTCTTGCGAATCTGATCCTGTAGCAATCAATGTCACCGTACATGACTTACCAGACGTACCTGTAATAGAGCTTGTCTCTGGATCGCGCTGCTCCTTTGATGCTAATGTGCTGGAGGTCAGGGATGCAGATGCGAGTCTACAGTACGTATGGTCTGATGGTCAAGTAGGTACATC
>JAHDBH010000113.1 GCA_020630495.1 Saprospiraceae bacterium | reverse complement strand
ATGGTCATGATCTCTGTATTGTTTACCGTAAGGATCACATCACCTGGTTGTAGTCCCGCCTTGCTCGCCGCTCCCCCTTCGAATACCGCGTCCAGATACACGCCACGGATATCCTCGAGGTCTAGTGAGCTGGCACGCTCCTGATTCATGCTGCTGATAGAAATGTCCATCCAGCCTCGCTGCGCGGCGCCATAGTCACGTAGATCCTCAAAGATCTTGAGCACGATATTGCTCGGCACAGCAAAGGAGTAGCCTTCATACTGCCCACTGTAAGAGATGATCGCTGTATTGATGCCTATGAGCTTGCCAGACGTATTGACTAGTGCGCCTCCACTATTACCAGAGTTAACCGCGGCGTCCGTCTGGATAAATGACTCGATGCTGGTATTGCTTTCTTTAAGATCGATATTGCGAGCCTTGGCAGATACGATTCCCGCTGTGACGGTGCTCTGTAGCTTAAAGGGATTTCCTACGGCAAGTACCCACTCACCTATACGCACACTATCGCTGTTGCCAAAGTCAAGATGCGGCAGCGCTGTCTCATCTATCTTAAGCAATGCAAGGTCTGTGCTCTTGTCTTTTCCGACTACGCGGGCTTCGTACTCTCGCAGATCATTGAGAGTCACATGGATCTCAGTGGCGTGATCTATGACGTGCAAATTGCTGAGGATGTATCCGTCTGCACTCACCAGCACACCGCTTCCTGTGCTATATCCGTATTCATCACCACCCCAAAAATTGCGCTTCGTAATCTGAATGGATCTGATAAAGGTGACAGCTTCTACGGCTTTACCTGCAGCATCGACAAAATCTGGCCCTGTGCGGGGAACAATCAGAGCTGGCGCAGGCGCGACATCCGTGTAAGACGCGAGATGCGCCTTGGGTTCCTCTCGCACCACTAACTCTTGAGGTCCTGAGATATATTGGCTAAGGAACAGCGTGAGTGTACTGCTGATCAGGGCTGCGGCAAGAACCAAGGTGAATAGTGTCAATTTTTTCATAGCTCTAAGAAAAGATTGCGATCCGAGGATCTGTGAAGTAATGTGATCTGTGCTAGATGCCGCAGCGGCGCGAACAGCTCATCGTCATAGCTGTCGAAGTAGTAGATGCTGCTGAGTCAAGATCTGGTGTAGGGTTCTTGTGGGGAAGTAACGCTTAAGCGACATGGTTTGGTTTATCGACTGAACTACTTTGTTGTGACAGCGTATATCTGGCTGGTGATTACAAGAATAGAGAGCATCTTTGCCACATGTTCAGATCACCAGAGTCAGGCGATGAGGAGGAGTACATCGGGAACATGTGGGGATGGAAGTTTTCTGCCTTCTCTGGCTTGCTTGTGCTGCTCGTATTTATCTTGACACTCCCACAGCAGTGTACATACTGGAAGACTGGTAGCCAAGAAAAGAATCAGCTGGATGAGATTTTTGAACCCTCCCAGGACAGCACGCAGCAGTGATGGTCATAGCCTATCATAAATATCACGGCACAGGAAATGACTTCATCATCATGGATGATCGACAGCGCACATTTCCCCGTAGCGATCAATCCTTCATAGCAGGCTTATGCCAGCGTCGATTTGGGATAGGAGCGGATGGCCTCTTACTTATCGACACCCTAGATGGCTATGACTTCCACATGATCTACTACAATAGCGACGGCAGCCCTAGCAGCTTCTGCGGTAATGGTAGCCGATGCATCACACATCTGGCTCATAGACTGGGTATAGTGGGGGAGACATGCAGTTTCCTCGCGAGTGATGGTCCTCACTCGGGCCGCATAGATGGTGATATGGTCACTGTGAAGATGCGTGATGTGCGTGAGATAAGACGTACATCGAGCGGAGACTGTCTCATAGATACAGGGAGCCCACACATCATACGCTCCGTGGACGACCTAGAGCAGGATGGCCTCATGGAGCAAGCGCGCAAGCTGCGATACAGCAATCTATATAGAGCAGAAGGCGTCAATGTCAATTTTGTCAAGCACATGGAGGACTCCATCTCCATGAGGACCTATGAGCGCGGTGTGGAGGCGGAGACATTCAGCTGTGGCACAGGCGTGACAGCTGCCGCTCTGGACTGGGCTGATAAGCGTCCAGATGCTCAGAGCGTAGACATATACACCAGAGGTGGAGAGCTAAGCGTACAGTGGAAGCGCACGGAGCATGGCTATGAGGATATATGGCTATCTGGTCCAGCTACCCACGTCTCCTATGGGCACGTACACTATAGAGGCTCAGTTTCCTAGTAGGACGCGGGCTTCTCGTAGCTCTCTCAGCTGGTGCGCTTGCCCAAGCTTGGTTGCCATCTCTATACCTTGATCATAGGTCTCCCTCGCGAGATCTGCTTCGCCAATCGTCTCATACAGTTTTCCTAGGTGATAGTGAGCACCTGTATATTCTGGATCTAGTCGTAAGAGCGTCTCATAGTGGGAGCGGGCTTTCGCCCAAATGCCGCCATTCTGATACTCACGCGCTATGGCAAAGAGGGCAAATGTACTTTCAGGATCTTCTTTGAGTAAGGCTTGGAGTTGTGGTATTCGACTCATTCAGTATCAGTTAATTATATAGTTGGCTCATTGCGATGAAGCTGTTGGCATTTTCCCGAAAGGGACCTGATGCCCTAGCAGACCATCTCTGACAGACATCTCTACAAATCTCGGTGATATCTTAGGTCCAGTAGACGGATATATCTGCTGGGAGCAAACAAATACTGAGCATGAACATTCCAACATAGAGAGCTGTAAATTTGCAGCGCTAAAATCAAAAGAATGAATACACTAGTCTGTATAAGTACGACACCAGAAACGACCGCTAAGATCGCATTCACAGGTGATGGTACGAGCTACGATAGCGAAGGCGTCAACTACATCATGAATCCCTATGACGAGTGGTATGCCCTCGTGCGAGCTATCGAAATCAAAGAGGCCGATGGCGGTGAAGTCCATGTCATCCACGTAGGACCAGCAAGTAGCGATATCATCATCCGCAAGGCTCTTGCCATAGGTGCAGATGCGGCCTTTCGTGTAGACACGGAGGCACGCGAGGCCTATCAGGTAGCTGCAGAGATTGCAGCCTTCGCTAAGGATCGAGACTACCAGGTCATCTTTACAGGTAAGGAAACCATTGATCACAACGGGGCTGAAGTCGCTGGACTACTAGCAGGTATGCTGGACCTGCCCTTTGTGTCCTTTGCCAATGATCTCCAGATCGATGGTAGCAGAGCCACCGTCGGTAGAGAAATCGAAGGCGGCACAGAGGTCGTCTCCGTAGAGTTGCCCGTGGTGATCAGCGCTGCTAAGGGTCTTGCAGAACAGCGTATAGCCAATATGCGAGGTATCATGATGGCCAAGCGCAAGCCGCTAGAAGTAGTACAGCCCACTGAAGCGTCAGCCAAAGTAAAGGTCGCCAAGTACGAACTCCCACCCGCAAAATCAGGCGTCACTATGGTAGAACCTGATAATATGAAAGAACTAGTCCGATTACTCGCAGAAGAGGCAAAAGCCCTCTAAGATCTGCACCCAATTACACATAAGATATGCCAGTAATAGCACTCATAGAACACGATGGTATCACCGTCAAAAAATCCAGCTACGAGCTCGTCAGCTACGCCGCCCGCTGGGCAGCACAGTCAGGCGATCATGCCATAGCTGTCGTACTAGGTAGCCTATCAGATCACGGAGAACTAGCGAGCCACGGTGCAGCTAAGATCGTCCACATAGCAGATAGCGCGCTTGACCATGTAGATCCGCGGCAATATGTCTCAGCGCTGCGCGCTGTCATGCAGGAGCATGGTGCGGAGCATGTCGTACTTGCTCACAGTAGCACAGGTAAGAGCATCAGCGGTATCCTCACTGTAGCGTCTGATGCCGCTTTGATTCACGGTATCAATGCGCTGCCAGCGGATGGTGTGTTTCGCCGTGGAGCCTACTCAGGCAAGGCACTCGCTTACTATAGGCCAGAAGCAGGCCCACTCGTCATCACGCTCATGGGCAACTCAGTCCCGGCAGAAAAGCAAGATGCCGCTGGGGAAGTCATCAACATGTCTCCGGATTTGCCAGCAGCTCAGCTTACCAGGGTAGAGGTAAAGAAAGTAGATGGCGACATACCACTTCCTGAGGCATCTAAGGTAGTCTCTGCTGGTCGCGGCATGAAAGATCCAGACAACTGGGGAATCATAGAAGAGCTCGCAGCAGAGTTACAAGCTGCGACAGCCTGCTCTAGACCTGTAGCAGATACAGGATGGCGCCCGCATCACGAGCACGTAGGTCAGACCGGCGTAGCCATCCGACCCAATCTCTATATTGCCATAGGTATCAGCGGTGCGATACAGCATCTCGCTGGTGTCAATAATAGCAAGACGATCGTGGTCATCAACAAGGATCCAGAAGCACCTTTCTTCAAAGCAGCTGACTATGGTGTGGTAGGAGATTTATTTGATGTAGTGCCTAGCTTGACTCAAGCCATCAAAGATTACAGACAATCGTAATGTATAAGCGCTAGGCTAGTGGTCGCAGACCCTATCTTTGCACTCTATCATTCCAAGATTACTCTACTGTGAAGAAGGTCGAACTTGATATCATGGCGCTATCCCACAGCGCCACTAATTCTAATAACTACGCTGTAGTCCTAGGTGAAGTAGACGGGCTGCGTAAGCTACCTATCGTGATAGGGGGATTTGAGGCGCAGGCTATCGCTGTGGCGATGGAGGATATGGAACCCAATCGTCCTCTGACTCATGACCTCTTCATGAATACACTGAAAATCTTCGATGTGGCCGTACAGGAAGTCGTCATTAATGAGCTGATAGACGGCATCTTCCATGCCTTACTGATCTGTGAGGGACATGGTGGCGTCTACGAGATAGACTCACGCACCTCTGATGCTATCGCCATGGCCGTGAGATTTGATTGTCCTATATATACTTATGAAGAGATTCTCGCAGAGGCGGGTATAGTGATGGAAGAAGACACTTCTCATCCTGAGCCAGCAGATGAGACTACCGCCGCCAAGCCATCTCGCAAGCGATCTACGCCCAAGACATTTGAGACCATGAGCGACGCTGACCTGAATAAGTCACTTGATGCCGCCCTGGAGAAAGAAGATTACGAGAAGGCTGCTAAGATCCGTGATGAGATCAATAAGCGCAATGGCTAGACGCGCAGCTCGCAGTGAACATATGCACAGGACTTGCTCTTAGCTACTCGAGTGAAGTCATTCTGGAAATACATCCTGATCATACTAGCTGTATGCTACCTTATAGTATTGTCTGCACGGTGCGTAGTCAAGAGTCATATCCACAGCATCATTGCTGAGGCAGGCTGCATCACCTGCGAGAGGATAAGAGTGCATCCTATTTCACGCTGTGTGAAACTGATGCATTGCAAGACTGATCCCAGCGTGGCTGATTCCACGGTGACCTGTGCGTACCATCTCTCAGATGCCCGAGTAGAACTTCATAGATTGCACATCAGGGACCTGATGAATAACAAGGCTCTGCGCGCTGATGAGATCTACATCCTCGCCGATTCTCTCGCGATAGATGCCGCGAGTGCAACTATTGCGGACAGAGACTCTCATACGGCTCCTCTACCCATTTATGTAGGAGCGATGCAGATTGTCTCTCATCATATGAGCTATGCAGGACCATCAGGAAATAATCGCTGGATGGTGGACAGCACGGATATCTCATTGCAAGATCTAGTAGTGGACGATACGGTGCGAGCACTTGAGCTGGAGACCTTGGACATCGCACGTGTAGATCTGCGCAGCAGATATACACAGATTACCCTGTCAGATATCACTGCGCACGAGGATATCAGGATGGGATCATTCTCGGCATCGCAGCGCGATAAGCTCAATGTGGGTGAGCCAAGAGCCGTCTTTAGCTCAAGCTTGAGCGATATTTCGCTAGTAGGATTAGATATAGAGAAGTTGCTCGTAGATGGTCATATAGATCTCGATTCTGTGATCGTAAGAGAAGGTGCGTTAATCGTCCAGGAATATATGGATCATCCACGATGTGCTAGTGAGCCCTGTCGGGCAAAAAGATTTCTCCACGAAAAACTCGCTCAGCTAGAGCAACCTATCAGTATTGCGTACTTGGGTCTACAAGGTGTAGACATCAGGTACGAGCAATGGAATGCAGATGAGGTCATCATGGGACTAGATTTCGATCCTACCTATGCAAGCGCTTACGAGATAGGTAACAGGCCTGGACAGTCATGGAATCTTGATATTATTTCCACCATATTTGACGAGACAGAGGTAGATCTGAAGCTCAAGTTTTCACCTAGCGCATACAGTTACGACGGCTTCATAGGTGCGTATTCTCTGAGTGAGTTGAACGGACTATTTCTTAGTGAAGGCAAGATAGAGATAGCAGAGGGACGAGCAAGCAAGACTTATTATACAGTGCGCAATGACGCTGCCACAGGTATCTCGGAGACCACCACGAGATTCTACTACGACGGCCTCAAGCTCGCGTCTAATAGGAAGAAAGGAAAGTTTTTAGGGAAATTAGAGGAAGGACTAGCTAATCTGATCATACAGGACGACTCCAACCCTGATGCCATATCCGAGCTGAGTATAGCGCGCGATAGTACACGCGGATTTTTCTATCATATGGTGGACGGGCTGAAGCGCGGGATTACGTCGGAGCTCATTCCTGGAGCAGGGTAGCATTGAAGTGAAGAGCATGTCTCTATAAGCTCGCTTAGATTCCATCATGGTCGATAGGTGCACACATTCAGAAAGATTTACAGCCCTATCTTCTACTATACCTTTTAGTCCAGTGATAGTGTAGGCAGTCAAGATAGACATGGTACGAAGAGGTCATCAGAAATCTACCAAATAGCCACTAATCCTATGGCAACTGCATACGCTTTTGAGAATCAACAAGTACCCAGAAAAAAAAGGCGTGCATCCATAAGATGCGTGCCTTTTTTTTATCACTTCGGTGGGATAATTATTTGATAAGAATGATCTTCTCTGTGCGCGAGCCGATCTGTACAAAGTACATTCCCGCTGCCTGATCAGATAGATCAATTTGCACGGTAGAGTTGCTCATGACTCGATCAGTAAAGACTAGAGCACCGCTCGAGCTATAGATAG
>JAHDBH010000112.1:5735-7150 GCA_020630495.1 Saprospiraceae bacterium | reverse complement strand
CATAAGGCTCTTGGTCCTGTGCTGCAGCACTGGGTGCTAAACTCACACAGAGCCCAAGAATGTATAGGATGACAACTCTAGAAATCACCTTCATTCCCGTAGTACGGATTTTCTGGAGCTGCGTTTTCTAATTTATCTAGGTCACCCTGGATGGATAGACCTTCTTTCTGATCACGAGTAGAGCCATAGATCAGACCCTTGGGTATAGTGCGCAGTATGAATAGATATACAATTCCAGCTATCATAAATAATGTACTCAGTGTACCTGCTGGTCCTGTAGACATATCACTAGCACCGTCCACCGAGCCGAGCATTTCTATAATCATGACGATGTACATCGGTAGTATAAATATGTACTGCGCTATTCCTACGAGCATACCTAGCAGCAGTATTACTATAAATACCAGCCAAAAACTTCCCTTCATCAGATAAAATGCTCTCCCTACACTTTCGGTCACGCCAGATTCATCTTCCATCACAAGTATGACGGGAGCGATGAGCAGATTGATATTGACATAGATGATAAGTGGTACCACGACTAGCATCAATAATATACCCACTGCACCGACCAGCGCGGCCACGCCACCTACTAGCCCAATGACTAAAACTATGACAAGGATGTAAAGCAGAAAGAATCCGAGGACTTTACCGATCTTGGACTTGATGAGACGATGTACCTCGGCCATATCTTCTACCACTCCATCTTGCTCTTCATACACCCTCATGTAGGCACATGTCGCTACGATCATGAATAGGCCAGCCAAGCCCGAGATTACATACAGCCCCAAAAATCCAATTCCAAAATCCAAGAACCACTGATCATCAGGAGCAAAATCTGGCTGATACATTGCGCCCATACTTGTCACCACATCTCCTTTCCATAGTAGGAATAGAGAAGCTATTGCGATCAGGGGCATCACCCAGATCAGGTAGAGCTTGGACAGTGGTCCTATATTTCTGAAAAAATAAGAAAACGTGTCCGTAAATAAATAACTGAAATCACGCTTCTTATATAGCGGCAGGTATGGCTTAGGCTTTGACATCAGGATATAGTCTTCTTGGATAAATGATAAAATACCATAGTACGTAAATCATGGATAGTATAGCAATGGTAAGACTGCCGGCAACGCCGAGTGTCTGATAGTGCCGAGTGACATAGCTTTCTAGGATGGCAGCTACGATAAAGACGGGCACCAGTCCTATGACGATCTTGACTGCTCTGGAAGCTCCTCGGCGCAGAGATATCGTCCTACTGTATGTCCCAGGAAATAGCAGAGCATTACCTATACACAGGCCTGCCGCACCAGCTAGGACAATCGCGCTGAGCTCCAGAGCCCCATGTATCATGATGGAGCTGATCGCCATGAGGCCGATTCCCTTTTCTATGAAGTAATAGAAAAATGCTCCCACCATCA
>JAHDBH010000112.1:0-5635 GCA_020630495.1 Saprospiraceae bacterium | reverse complement strand
GTAAAAAACTGTACCAATCTACCGCGCTCCGTTCTGCGATTTTGATAGGTGCGCCTATGGGCGATGACCGCCAGGCCCTCTAGGTACGTCACGATCTTGCTCCCCTCGTAGTAGGTCTTTGCATAGGAGAGATCATCTGTAAGCTGTACGTACATATCTGTGAGGAGATCAGGCTGTATCAGCCGATCCGCCTTCAGAGCAGCCTCACTCTCCTTCCATCTTTCTCTATTCTCTGCGATGAATCTGACCTCCTTCATTCTTTCACTTTCTGTACTTACTCACTAGACAATCTATATTTTAAAATTGCACGTAGCGATAGAAGCTACTGTACGTGACGCACGGATTACTTCAAGATGTATACTTTTAAGCTTTGCACAGGCTTAAAGATAGTGTCCTCAAATCTAAGCATTCACACAGCGCACAATGTCGTCCTAGACATGAAGACCGCATCACTCGGTGATCGTATCGTCGCCTACCTTCTGGATATAGTGATCAAGTTTGGTTATCTATTGATCGTGTTGGCCATCCTGCGCATATTGGCAGGCACTGGCAGGACGGCTATGATCATTTTCGGAGTCATTTTAGCTATTCCGTTTGTATTTTATAGTCTTGGATTTGAAGCTGCCATGAATGGACAGACACCTGGTAAAAAAATCATGAAAATCCAGGTAGCCGACGTCGAAGGCAAGCCAGTCACTCTCGGACAGTACATTACACGATGGCTTTTTCGCATGATAGATGTGGCGCTCTTTTACGGTCTTCCCGCCATCATTACCATTGCCTCATCCTCTAGGAATCAGCGCATTGGTGATTTCACGGCAGGCACTGTAGTGCTAGCCCTCAGGCAAAGTGTCTTTTTGTCCCACACCAGTTTCAGAGAAGTGAAGAAAGATCACGTAGTGAGTTACGACAGCGTCATACTTCTTTCTGAAGCCGAGATTAAAGTCATCAGAGACACCCTCAGATCCAAAATTCTGCAAAATAATCCACCCCTTGTAAAGCGTATTGCTGATAGGATGGCGAGCAAGATACAAGTGGACATCTACACGGACGCAGAGACATTTCTCCGCACTCTTCTACTAGATTACAATCACATCGCTCAGCGAGAGGCGTGACGGTGAGTTGGCTACCTTTGTAGGATGTGTAGACCGATTTTATTTCTATTTTTAGTGGTAAGCGTGTGCGCACTTTCGTGCAAAAGCGAGTCAGACAACTCCTACGCCTCCTCTGCTCAGGCTAATGCTCCATCAGCTAGACCAGCCAGCTCCAGTGGAAAGAGCAACAGCTGGACCATAAGAAATGATGGTATCTATCAGTATGAGATTGGCGATACGCTCAATACTGCAGCCACACCACCAGGAGCACAGCTCAATTCTTTCAGCGCCGTCTCCACAGGACCCGATGGCAAGAAAAGACGCGATAAGGCCCACACCCTCGTCGTCAATCTCGCCAATGCTCTCAGCTTTGGCGTAGACCAACAGACAGAGAGACTCACCGCTATCTCCGTGCACAGCAAGGAGTATGAGACCAAAGAAGGCTTCTCAGTCGGTCTCACGCTCAATGACTTCATCAGGACCTACCCCGTCTATGAGATTTCCTACTTCACACAGTCCCAAGTGGCAGCTGCCACCACACCCATCTATCCCGATGTACGCTTCATCTTTAATCCCAACAACTACACAGGAAATCCAGACAATATAGGACACCACCCTACTAAGGATGTGCTGCAGTACACCGACTTCAGGGAAGGCACGCGGATCACAGAGATACGCATACTGACTCCCGACAGACCTGTGAAATAAGCTTAGACAGTACCACCAGATAAGTGCGTCAGCACACCGCTATACAATCCGTCATAGTCAAAGTTTAGCTGCATACCACTCAGCACCGTGATCACCACTCCCTCCGACGGGATCACCAGGACTCGCTGACTCCCAAATCCATTTTCGTAGTAGGCATCTGCTGGTACGGAGGGAATCGCCTTCTGATCCGTATTGAGCCATATGTGAGCGCCATAGGCGCCGTCAGAACCCGTAGCAGGCTCTTGTGACCATCGAATATAGTCAGCAGAAATGATCTCGCGCCCAGCCCACAACCCATCCTGAAGATATAACTCACCAAATCGTGTCCACTCGCGAGCAGTTGCCCAGCCATAGGACGATAGGACGATGTCACCAGCGCGATCCATCTCTAGTATCGCACGAGACATCCCCAGCGGATCAAAAAGTTCTCTCTGGGCAAAGTAGCGATATGAATCATCATCAGCTATTCGCTGCCGAAGTAGCCTTGATAGTATATTGGTCGTACCAGAGCTATAGCTCCAGTGTGTCCCAGGCTCATAGGAGAGCTTCCGATTCATGGCGTAGTCGCATACGCTTTGCTCTGCATAGAGCATTCTGGTGACATCTGATATCTTGAAGTAGTCCTCGCTCCATCGCAGGCCCGTATTCATCTGTAGGAGCTGCCGTAGTGTAATATCGCGTCTAGCATCACCTTTCCAAGCAGGAAACAGGTCATTCTCATCTAGATCCATCCTGCCTTGCTTGATCATGATACCTATCAGCGCAGCAGCAATTGTTTTGGTCATGGACCATCCTAGCAAGCGCGTGCTCATATCTACACCCTGTGCATAGGCTTCTCCTCGTATCATGCAGCCACCGCTCGTCGCTTCCTTGCGAGAGGCAACCACTATCGCCAGCGTAGCAGGATAGTCACTGAGATAAGATTGCAGGTGCTGCTGCAGCGCGGCGTCATAGTCAGTCGTATAGTCTTGCAGAGCTTTCTGCTGATCGTCTGACGACCTTCTCTCTTCAAGAGGAAGAGAATCGATTTTTTCCTCACCCCATGCATAGATCGCCTGGTCATCATCAGCTTGCATGGTGATACTCCTTCGTACCCAGAGGCATCTCGCGATTACCGTATTCGCTGACTGATCCACTTCATATCTTACCCATCTGATAGGCTTGAAATTCAGATCACGTCGCAGGCGCTCTTCTGTACTAGCGGCGATCAGGTACGACGAGCATACATACTTAGCCGTATAGGAGCACATGATAGCCAGAGCCTTGTGGAGAAATACTCCCAGAAGTAGTAAGACAACAATCGATATCAAGACTATCACCATCAGCGACAAAGCTACGATGCATGGAATCTCAACCGATTGATCAATATACTCCTCAGAATATTCAGCCGAAGTCTTAGAAATCAATGTATATGACATATAATGATCTTTGTCGCCATTCTGGGTTTGCCAGTCTTTCTGAGCTATCAACTCAACAAGCCTGTGATTTAACCGTGCAGTAGGCAGACGCTTTTCTACGGACATATATGGAAAAAATAAGATTTGCCATACCCAAGCTATAAACAAGTCGGTCACTAAGCGGTAGCCGCAGTGACGATATCTCGCCCAGCCTTATCTAATCATAGCTCACTCTATCAAGGTATTTCTGATCACGATATTTAAAAAAGCCTATTGCAGAGATCAAAGAATAAACCAAATACATAAAATGCTCGAAAAACACTCTAAAAATGATTGAATTATAAAATAATATTCATAACGTGCAATTAATTACTTATATTTGGCACAATCAGTTTCTTTTTACAACATCCATCTAGCATAAATTACCTTCTCACTTACTCGCCTCCATTTACCTCGCTCTACTCCGTTCATAACAGCAGTTTCTGCGAGGTCAGCCAAGGTATAGTAATGACAAATACGGTTGCAGATAAAATTTACGATAATCTTATGTTCAACATACCTACCCCTGATGGCACTGTTGCTCTCGTGAATATGGGTATATATGGCGATAATAATCAATTTAGCGATATTTACCAAAATGAGTTTCTTGGTCTCAATCATGTCAATGTACGAGGACTCGTCCAGCGAAATTGCAGAGAAGCTCCTACCTCAATCTATAAAAACACCTTTGATAATTTCTTGTACAGCAGCCAGCTGGAGCAAGACAACAGCGCGCTGTCTCTGCGCTGCAATGAGTACACCTCAGTACAAGGATCCGCATGGAATGTCATAGATAATGGCGACGGAGTCCTAGGCAACCAAGGATTCGCTGGAATCAATACCACCAAAGCCGATAATCAATTCTTTGATGTATGTGGCGGTGATCCCTTTTCCACAGATCCTGATATTAGGTCCGAAGTTTCCTTTACCTACTACGACAAGACAGGAAACCTTAATCCTGCAGAATCCGAGTGCGTTTCTGATCCTGAGGTGACTTTAATCACTGTATTCGATGAATCGTCAGTCAACGACTGCCAGGCACGTAATCCAGTCTGCTCAGAATGCGATATAGCTCAAGTGCGTCAGGCATATGAAACTAGTGTCAAATCATATGAGAATCTCGGAGAATACTTACGTACCGCACTCGATCGATATGACAAAAGTTATGCCCAGAACTATGGCCTGCCCGAGATCGATGATGCAGAGTCTGTGCTCCTAGCGCGAAGTGATGATCTATCCTACAGCCTTCTGAGTTCGCTCTATTCTAATCGTGGCCAGACCAGCAGTGCAGCCGCTAAAAGAAATCAAATCGTCTCCACAGACTATCACTACAGTGACTATAAGCAGATCAATAGTTTTCTAGAGACTATCCCCATAGAGCCCATTACAGATGCTGTGAGTGACTCCATCACTTTCGTAGGTCAGAATAGTATAGACAATAGGAGCTCTGCTGATGAAAGATTGCTCGCCCGAGACATGCTCGTGACAGGTCGATTTACTCCACTAGCATTTCTGCCCAATGGGCAGAATGCTGCTCCCATAGTCAACAGAGCTGAGGATGAGCGAGGGAGCAGTAACGTGGGCCTCATATTATATCCAAATCCCACTTCTGGTAACGTACATATCGAACTGCCTCTAAATACCCACGTACTCAATGTCTATCTCAGTGATATCTACGGTCACGTGATCAAAAGATATAATCCCACGGACATATCAAAAGCGCATGATATGTCACAAGTCACTCCTGGTAGCTATTATCTCACAGTAGAGACAGAGGAAGATGTATACACCTCCTTACTGATCATCCAATGAGCAAGAAGATGAGAACCTCTAAATACCTGGCTAGATTCGTGCCTATTTCAATGCTATGCACTTTAGCAATGAGTTTTTCTTGGGCACAACATGCAACATTCAATCTACAGCATGATCTGTCTCTGCAGGAAAATACCATAGAGGTAATAGAGCTTGATAGCTCATTCCTACTCTTTGGTGTAGATAATGAGGATGGGCGCAATGAAGTAGTGCTAGAGATGACAAAGGATGGCAGATTCATCAGGGAGGTCGAACTAGGCGATAGCACCATCGCTTGGGAAATTTACAGAGTCCTTGCGGATGATAAATATCTCTATTGCTTCGGTAATAAAACGTACTACGATGAGCGTGATTCATTTCAAATAAATACCACCCTTACCAAGTATGATTATCGAGACTCTGTGCTTGTGAAAGAAACAGTCCTTGGTACACCTGACAGTGCCGAAAAGATTAGAGATATCACATGGATGGAGAATGGCAACATCGCGCTCTCTGGATTTAGGCAATACCTCCATCCATGGAGTGCCCCACCGGCAGATCTTAGGCTGTCTATTATAAGTGATATGGGTGAAACGCTCTTTGACA
>JAHDBH010000017.1:36483-49372 GCA_020630495.1 Saprospiraceae bacterium | reverse complement strand
TCTAGTCTAGTGGCCTTGCGAGAGTCTACAGCCTAAAGGCCTATAGCAGTCATGCGGAGTAAGCATGCGAACAATAGTCGCCCTTTAACGTCTGTCACTGACTCAGGGCCGAAAGACCTTCCCCAGTCGCACCTACTACAGAGACGGACTATACTCGCTCCATAGCGACGCCCTATCTAAGTCTACGTGCTGGCGACTCAGAATAGTCTGAAAGTCCGAGTGGGGCATGACTTCCGCTCCCATGCTCAGAAGATGATCCGTTTCTTGCTGGCAGTCGATAAGTTCGTAGCCAAGTAGTGATATATGTCTGCACAGTTCTATGAGAGCTACTTTGGAAGCATTGCTGCGTCTTGCAAACATGCTCTCTCCGCAGAATACCCGATCAATACTCATACCGTATAGGCCGCCAATTAACTCTGTTCCCTCCCATACTTCTACAGAGTGCGCATGTCCTAGCTGATGCAATCTGATCATAGACTGTTCTAGGTCGCTGGTGATCCAGGTGCCGTCCTGATCTTGGCGCTCAATATTCTTGCAAGCTCGTATGACCGCAGGGAAGTCTTGGTCTATGGAGACCTTCCAATCTGTGGACCTCATGTGACGACGCATGGATTTGCTCACTTGAATTTCTTCAGGTCGCACTACGCATCTTGGACTCAGATACCACCACATCAGTGGTTGATCTTCGGTGTACCAAGGGAAGATACCACGACTGTAGGCAGCTAGTAGACGCTCTGGACTGAGATCTCCGCCAATGGCCAATAAGCCGTCTTCTTGAGCCAGTTCTACGTCAGGGAATAGCTGAGGATCGTCAGTGAGCCTATAGATAGGTATGATGTCAGCTTTATCTTATGAATGGTGCCCTACAGTTTCTATAACAGCCGATAAGCCCCTATCTACCAGCTCCTCTCGCAGAGGTCTGAGGTCGTCTAGTCGCGCTGTCTTGACGGTAGCCTTACCCTTGAAGTGTACGATGAGGCTGAGCTGCTCTGCCTGAACTACTGAGTGCCCCAATACTTCTACAAAGCACTCTATGACCCAGTCAAAAGTGTTGTAATCATCATTATATACGATCAGAAAACTATGATCATCCATGAGGATATCTTCCAGAAGATCGGTTTCCTCCTTGTAATGTGTGTCGTGTGAGCTTGTCATGAGGGATAGAGGCGGGGATTCTTGTTAAGATAGTTTAGAAAGCGCCTCCAAGATAGCGTCAAAATCTGGAAGGTCGCCAGCATTTTCTTGGATGTGCGCATATCTGACAGTTCCATTGCTGTCGATCACGAAAGAGGCACGTTTGCTCACCCCTTGCATATCAAAGACAAATTCCTCGTACAAGGCATCATAGCTGCGGCTGACCTCTTTGTTGAAATCTGAGAGAAGCGGAAAATTAATCCTTTGCTCTTCAGCAAATTTCTCCAGCGTGAAGAGCGAGTCCACTGAGATACCAAGCACCTGAGCATTCATGCTGTCGTACTTCTGATAACTGTCACGGATGGTGCACATCTCCTCACTGCATACATCAGTGAAGGCTAGAGGAAAAAAGAGTAAGACTACATTTTGACCTTCAAAGTCTGAGAGGCTCACTTGTTTCTTCTCCGTATTGAAAAGAGTGAACTGAGGTGCTTTGTCTCCTGTAGATAGTGCCATGGGTGGTTTATGTTGTAGAGAGTAATAAGGTTTTGCGTTTACAAAGGTAGTTCGATCTTGTGTGGATGGTTCGGCTTTGTACTGATAGAGCCTAGAGAATTTGCCCTTATTGTCAAGAAATTGCTAAGCAGTATTTATCATTGCCTACCTATGGACTCCCGTAATAGGACACGCTCGGTGGTAGAGCTGCATGTAGCAGTACTGCTCTTTGGATTTACAGCTATCTTGGGTGCCTTGATTCAGATCTCCGCAGTGTCCATAGTGGCTTGGCGAGTAGCGTGCGCAGCGGTAGTCTTTTGGGCGATAAGCCCCTGGACTAGAATCATCCAGCTACCTCTATCCATCATCTGGCGTCTGGCAGCTATAGGAATCATAGTTGCGCTCCACTGGATAGGATTTTACGGAGCGATTAAGTTGAGCAATGCGTCTATTGCGCTAGTCTGCTTATCCACGACTAGTTTTTTCTCAGCATTCATAGAGCCTGCTATCATGAGGCGAGATATCAACTGGCGAGATGTCCTCATGGGTTTGCTTATTATCCCAGCAATGATCCTCGTCGTCAACGGCGTGGAGGCATCTATGTACATTGGGATCTCGGTGGGCATAGCTTCTGCTTTGTTTGCCGCTACTTTTTCTGCTTGGAATAAGCGTATCATAGACCGAGTTCATCCAGTTGATATGTCGACTATCGAGATGACTAGTGCATCCCTGTTTGTATTGCCCTTAGTGATCATCTTTCAGCCTAGGGACGCTGGTGCTCCTTGGCTTCCTGTAGGAGTGGACTGGGCTTATATGGCCGTGCTTGTGCTGCTATGTACTAATCTCGCTTACATCCTCAGCGTAAGAGCGCTACGACACTTGAGTGCATTTGAGAGTGTACTGCTTATCAATCTTGAGCCAGTCTATGGTATCGTACTAGCATATTTCATACTAGGTGAGCATGAGCAGATGAGCCCTAGTTTTTATCTCGGTGCATTGCTCATACTGACAGTCATTTATATAAATGGATGGCTACGCAGACGCGATCTCAAGAGGTCGGAGTAGTTTCTCATAGTCGCCCAGTAAATAATGGAGTAGACAATTATCAGCAAGCAAGGCCAACCCGTATCATCCTGATGTCGTATATCTTTGTCACGTATGGGATGGAAAGCATCACTGGTGAGCCCATTTGCTCGCAAGATCTCACAAAGAATAGCACATCAGGCAGAGACAGCCCTCAGCAGCCAAGAGAGCATCTTACGTTTTCTGTTGGCGAAAGCCGTCCATACGGATTTCGGCAAAGACCACGATTTTTCTCAGCTCACATCCCACGATGATTATAAGCATGCTGTCCCTATACGTGACTATGAGGGGCATCGCTCATATATAGATCAGATCCTTCAAGGGCACAATGATGTTCTCTGGCCTGGGAAGCCTAAATACCTCGCTAAGACTAGCGGCACCACTTCTGGAATCAAGTATATTCCCATCACCAAGGAGAGTATTCCCAATCATTTTGGAACCGCACGCAATGCTCTGTTTAATTACATGCACCTCACCGGAAAGTCTGGATTTCTCGAGGGCAAGATGATCTTTCTCAGTGGATCACCACAGCTGACAAAGACCGCCGGCATACCCACGGGCCGTCTCTCAGGCATAGTCAATCACATGGTCCCAAAGTGGCTTAAGAGCAATCAATTGCCCAGCTACCAGACCAATTGCATAGAAGACTGGGAAGCAAAGCTGGATCAAATCGTCGAGGAGACCTATAGTCGCGATATGCGGCTCATCAGCGGTATCCCGCCCTGGGTTAAAATGTACTACGAGCGCCTACTGGAGCGCACGGGTACATCTACCATACGTGAGATATTTCCAAATTTCCAAGTATTTGTCTACGGCGGGGTGAACTATGAGCCCTATCGCGCAAGTCTGGAATCACTCATGGGTCCTGGTGTAGATACCCTAGAGACCTATCCGGCTAGTGAAGGATTCATAGCCTTTCAGGATGACATTAATGACGATGGTCTCTTACTCAACACAGCATCAGGCATTTATTACGAGTTTGTGCCTGCTAGCGAGATTCACTCGGAGAGTCCTACACGTCTGAGCCTTGCCGAAGTGGAATTGGGTGTAAATTATGCCATATTGCTCTCTACTAATGCTGGTCTGTGGGCCTATGACATTGGTGATACAGTCACGTTTACCAGTTTGGATCCATATCGTCTGCGTGTTTCTGGACGGACAGCACACTATATTTCCGCCTTTGGTGAGCATGTGATCGGTCAAGAGGTGGAGCGAGCTATGCAGTACGCCATTGCTCAAGAGGGTGGTAGCGTGGTGGAATTTACCGTTGCACCGCAGGTCAATCCAGAGTCAGGTTTACCGCATCACGAGTGGTTCGTAGAGTGGGATCGGGAGCCTGAGGATATGGGGGCTTTCGCCCAAAAGCTAGATCATTCACTACGCCAACAGAACATATACTACGAAGATCTCATCAAAGGAGCCGTGATGCAGCCCTTGCTCCTACAGAGCGTGCCAAAAGGCGGATTCGTAGAGTACATGAAGTCTCAAGGAAAGCTTGGCGGTCAGAACAAGGTGCCGAGGCTGAGCAATGATCGTGCGATAGTGGATCGGCTGTTATAATGATGGTGGTGGTGGTGATGAGGGTACAAGTGCTCTGAGCTTATTAAATACTATTGATAGTCAATAGTCAATAGCTTGAGCACGCTGCCCACCCAACGCCCTTCCAGTATCCAACATCCTTATATCCTCGAAGCACCCTTGCATCCGAACCAATTCATAACTACTGAATCTGCGCTGGCGTGCTAGCAATAGTCATCGATGCGCAAGATGCTAGAAGCGTCGTATTGAAATCACTCTATGCAGAAAGATTACCTTTCTCACCAATTGACCAGCACCAGCGTGCCGATACGATTGAGCCCTAGATAGGAGAAGCGTGATCCTTTGAGTGACGGCTATCAGGATGCACTCAACTACATCTCCTTGGCAACACCGGCCTTTCAGGATGACCCTAGTGACACCGATTAGGACAGGCGTATTCCTCAGAATAACCATCTTGCTATGCTATCATACCTCATCTCAGCTGAGTCTGCAGTGATGGCCGTACCCGCTCGGTTCACATCTAGGCAACCTTATTATCGTAAGCAGTCTATGGTCTTCATATGTTCTAATGTCGTCTTGGTACTAGCATCTTATATATACTTGATGACGCGATGTATGCGTTTCTATAGGCGATGAGTACGGACGCGGTCATGAGACAGTCGTGTGTACATCTCAACTACCTTCTTCAGCCCTATCAATACGACACGCTGAAAAGCAATGCTTCCCAGAGTCTGATCCCCGTCGGCGTCGAGATAGAGCCGTAAGGCCCCATCGACTATCAAAAACCCATCAACCCCTGATTATCAGCTAATTTACCTAACTTTGCAGGCGCATGAAACAGCTCTTTCCTTACTCCCTCATAGTACTCCTAGTTACGCTCGGTTCTTGTCGTAGTGAATTTGAGACAGTACGCCTGAGTAATGACCCAGAGCTCATCCTCAAGAAAGCCTTTGCTTATTATGATGACGGAGAGTGGTTCAAGGCACAGACACTGATAGAGCAGGCCATTCCGTTCTATCGTGGTCGACCAGAGAGCGAGGAGATGTTTTACCGCTATGCAGGTACCTTTTACGAGATGCAGCAGTACGTCCTCGCTGGACATTGGTTTCAAAACTTCTCCAATACCTATCCCAATAGCATCCACAGGGAAGAGAGTGACTGGCTCAAAGCCTACAGCAGCTACCGCCAATCACCAAGCTTTAGACTGGATCAGACTAATAGTGATGCAGCCATAGCTGAGTTCCAGACATTTGCTAACACCTATCCAGGAAGTGAACGCGCTCTTCAGTGCAATGAAATTATCGACGATCTCCGCGCCAAGAAAGAGAAAAAGAGTTTTGAAGAAGGTGTACTCTATTACAATCTAGGTCAGTACCAAGCAGCTGTGAAGAGCTTTGAAAATACGCTCGTGGACTATCCCGAGTCAGGTAATAATGAAGAGATCAGATACTATATCGTAGAATCCAATTTCCAATTAGCAGAAAATAGCATCTATCAGAAAAAACGCGAGAGATACACCGACGCTATAGAAGTAGCCAATCAGTTTCTTGCCAGACACGGAGACAGCGAAAGAGCTGATAAGGTCCGTGATATTATCACTACTAGTAATAAACGCATTAATTCCCTTAAGGATGACAAGTATCAAAGATAAAGCCCAGGGCGTGCAGAGTGCCCTCAGCGCTCAAGACATCAAAGGTCTAGCTTCAGACACAGAAAATATTTATAAGACCCTTGTAGTTATCAGCCGAAGAGCGCGTCAGCTTGGAAATAATCTCAAGCATGAGCTTACAGGCAAGCTAGAGGAATTTGCCGTGACAGCTGAGGCCATAGAGGAAGTCACTGAAAACAAGGAGCAGATTGAGATCTCCAAGTACTACGAACGCTTGCCAAATCCCGCCCTCATAGCCCTTAAGGAATATAAAGATGGCGACCTGGTCTACGAGGAGCGTGGCCATGAGCCAGATGAGGCTGACCAAGAACTAGAGTAAGCAAGTGAGCGCACTGCGCCATCAGAAAATACTACTAGGCGTCACGGGTAGCATAGCCGCTTACAAGTGTGGTGAACTCGTGCGCCTCCTCGTCAAAGCTGGTGCAGAAGTCAAGGTAATAATGACGCAGGCTGCAACTGAGTTTATCTCTCCTCTTACGCTCAGCACCTTAAGCAAAAACCCAGTCATCACAGAGATGTGGGAGGACGATGAGTGGAATCAACATGTAGAGATGGGCCTCTGGGCAGATCACATGCTCATCGCTCCCGCCACTGCCCATACGCTAGCGAAAATGGCCACTGGACTTGCTGATAATTTCCTCCTCGCCACGTATCTCTCAGCCAAGTGCCCTGTAAGTTTCGCTCCAGCTATGGATCTGGATATGTGGAAGCATCCAAGTACCATTGCTAATATCAAGACGCTCCAGTCCTATGGTCATACTATGATCGATGTGGGAGATGGAGAGCTGGCTAGTGGACTTCGCGGCAGAGGAAGACTGGCCGAATTAGAAGATATACTCGCTCATCTTACTGATGTCATGTCACCTGATCTGAGCCTTGCTAGGACTACGGCGCTAGTGACAGCAGGACCTACGAGAGAGCACTTGGATCCAGTGCGATTTCTCAGCAATCCGAGCACTGGTAGGATGGGAATCGCCATTGCCGAAGCTCTTGCGCGACGAGGCGCAGAGGTGACGCTAGTACTCGGTCCCTCAGCACTTTCTACATCGCAGACTGGCGTACACACTGTGCATGTGACCACTGCGGCCGAGATGTATGAAGCCTGCGTCAGCAGACATGATCGTGCAGATATATGTGTATTCACCGCCGCGGTAGCTGATTATCGTCCCGCAATGACAAGTCAGCAAAAGATCAAGAAATCATCAGCAGACATGAGTATCGAGCTCGAGCGAACTGAGGATATAGCCGCTACTCTAGGTAAATCTAAAGGCTCCAGGATCCACGTCGGATTTGCCCTAGAGACTCAGCAGGGTGAGGCTAATGCCAAAAGGAAACTTCAGCAGAAGAACTTTGACTACATCGTGCTCAATTCGCCCATTGGCCCTGACGAAGGCTTTGGTAGCGTAACGAATCGTGTTACCATCTACGGTACAGACAATACTGAGACCAAAATAGAGTTAAAAGATAAGCGTCTTATCGCAGAAGATATCGCAGCGCTCATCGCTACTAAATTCACTTCATGATCCGTATCATTCTCGTACTTTTTGTACTGACCTATTTGGGCGAAAGCCCACTCCACGCACAGGAGTTTAATGCCTCCGTCAAGGTCAACGTGCCTAATATTCAAAATGCTGATCCACAGCTATTCGTGACGATGGAGAATCAGATGAACGATTTTCTGAATAATACACGGTGGACTGATGTGAGCTACAAAGAGGACGAAAAGATAGAGCTTAGTCTGCAGTTTAATATCGTTGCTGAACTGAGCGATCAATCATTCCGGGTAGACCTATACATTCAGTGTGTCAGGCCTACATATAATAGCGAATATAAGACACCGATTCTCACACATGTAGACAAGGATGTATTCATCGAGTACGTGCCGTTCATGGAATTAAATAATAGTCAGACCAACTATTTTAATAATCTGAGTTCGGTACTGAGTTTCTATGCCTATTTTGCTTTAGGCATGGATTATGATACTTTTTCGCCCATGGGAGGTGACGAACATTTTCTTACCTGCAAGGCTATCACCGCTACGATCCCGCAGAGCATGATTGATGCAGATCCAGGCTGGCAATCTATAGCTACTACTCGAAATAGATTTATTCTCTTACAAGATCTTATAAGTCCACGAATGCGAGGATTCAGGGAGTCATATTACAATTATCATCGACACTCTCTCGATAAGATGTCTGAGGATGTCACTGCAGCCTCTGATGTGATGATCAGCGCTCTGAGATCTATCGGCGAGGTCAATCGCAATACACCTAATAGTATGCTCCTTCAAGTATTTGCTAATACGAAGCGAGACGAAATCGTAGAAATTCTCAAGGCGTCTTCAAGCACAGGTAAGACAGATGTCTATCAGGTGATGAGTAAGATAGATCCAGCCAATATTTCCAAGTACAGACTCATCCGTACTTAGTGGAGTCTCCTCTTCCCCGTGTCGCCATATTTGTCAGTGGAAGCGGTAGCAATGCCCAGGCAATAATTGATCGGGCAGCAGCCAAAGGCGAATATAAAGTCCAACTACTAATTGCCAATAAATCCAAAGCGTATGCGCTGGAGCGCGCGCGTAATTCTGGCATCGCTACGCACGTGCTTCAGCGTGATAAGTTTTATGAGACTTCTGAGTTACTGGCAATTATGCATGATATTGACGCTGTAGTACTTGCTGGATTTCTGTGGTTGATACCGCCATATCTCTTACAAGCGTTTCCAGATCGTATCATTAATATACATCCGGCCTTGCTGCCCGAGTATGGAGGTAAAGGAATGTATGGTCGTCATGTCCACGAGGCCGTGTACCAGGATGAATGTGCCTACTCAGGTATGACGATACATCTCGTCAATGATAAATATGATGAGGGGAAAATCATATTCCAGGCTAGGACGTCTGTCCACGATTGTGCAGATGCTGAGTGCGTTGCATCGCGTGTATTGCAACTAGAGCATCGCTACTATGCATCCGTGCTTGCTCACTGGATGACCACCTGGTAGGCCCGCCCACATGGAGATATGTGGAGGATCTGCATCTTTGTGATTCATCTATAATCACTCACATGATGCGCAGCAGTTTACTCACGGTAGTTATTTTATTGATTATACTTGCACTGCAGGCGCAAGGTCCAGTAGAGTCGGCGCCCCTGGTAAATGAGGGTGACGGTCCCTATGGTCAGCTCATCATACGCGGAGCCACACTGATCAATAGTACTGGCGCACCGCCGATAGGACCTGTAGATATCATAGTAGAAAACGATCGGATCACGCAAATACAGACCGTGGGATATCCAGGCGTGGAGATAGATAGCTCCCGGCGTCCCAAGCTTGCGCCAGGCGGCAAAGAGGTCGATGCTCATGGCAAATATGTGCTTCCAGGATTTGTGGATATGCATGGACATATCGGTGGGCGCTGGCAAGGAGCAGATGCTGAGTACGTTTTTAAACTCTGGCTAGGACACGGCATCACGACCATACGCGACCCAAGCTGCGGCAATGGTCTTGACTGGGTGCTGGAGCACAAGAAACTGAGCAACGCCGGCAAGATCACAGCACCGAGAATCTTTGCCTATACGGTATTTGGTCAAGGAAGTTATGATCCGATCAGCACACCCGAGCAAGCGCGATCTTGGGTCCAGGAAAATGCTAAGAGGGGCGCAGACGGGATCAAGTTTTTCGGGCTTTCGCCCAAATTGTTTTCTGCCGCCCTCGATGAAAATAAAAAACTAGGACTGAGATCAGCCTGTCACCATGCGCAGATGGAAGTGGGACGATGGAATGTCGTCAGCTCTGCCCACGCAGGACTTACCACCATGGAGCACTGGTATGGATTACCTGAGGCGCTGTTCACAGATCGCACTTTACAGAACTATCCCGCGGATTACAATTACCAAGACGAGCAAGATCGCTTCAGTGAGGCTGGCCGATTGTGGAAGCAAGCCGCACCACCACACTCGAAGCATTGGAACAGTGTCATGGATGAGCTACTCGCGCTGGACTTCACACTGGATCCTACCTTTAATATCTATGAGGCAAGCCGTGATCTCATGCGTGCTCGCCGAGCAGAGTGGCATGAAGAGTACACCATTCCCAGCCTCTGGCGCTTCTACATGCCCAGCAAAATATCTCATGGGAGTTACTGGCACTTCTGGGGTACTGATCAGGAAGTGGACTGGCGAGAAAACTATCGTCTCTGGATGACATTCGTCAACGAGTACAAGAATCGTGGGGGGCGCGTCACCGCTGGATCTGATAGTGGATTTATCTTTCAGCTCTATGGCTTTGGATATATACGTGAGCTGGAGCTGCTGCGAGAGGCAGGATTCCATCCGCTCGAAGTCATACGTAGTGCGACTCTCTATGGAGCCGAGGCTCTGGGTGTGGACGACGAGATCGGAAGTATAGAAATAGGAAAGAAAGCTGATCTCATCATCATAGATGAGAATCCACTAGCCAACTTCAAAGTTCTCTACGGTACAGGTGCGATCAAGCTCACTGATGATAATGAAGTCATCCGTGTAGGTGGTGTGCGCTGGACGATTAAGGACGGAATCATCTACGACGCTAAGCAGCTCCTAGAAGACGTAAAGGTTATTGTAGAGGAGCAGAAGTCCGAGGAGAACTTCGAGATCAAGCAGCCAGGAAGATCTTAGTTTTTGGATTTTCCTGCTAGAGCTCTCGCACCCAGATATTCCTGAACTGGACAGGATTGCCGTGATCTTGTAATTTGATGCTACCTGCGCCGTGCGCAGAGTTTTTGGGCCATCCACGGTACTCCGTGGTGCCATAGATCTCTTGATGATTGTGTATCACTACGCCATTGTGTATTACAGTGACATAGGCAGATGAGATCTTCACACCATCTTTATTGAATCGAGGCGCGGTGAAGATGATATCATAGACTTCCCACTCGGAGGTGGGATTCATAGCATTGACAAGAGGCATGTGCTGCTTGTAGATGGCGCCTGCTTGACCATTACTGTAAGTGCGATTTTGATAGCTATCCAGTATCTGTATCTCATAGATTTCTTGAAAGAAGACACCACTATTGCCACGACCTTGTCCTTCGCCCTCGATAGTCTGCGGACTGCGCCACTCTATATGCAGTTGTACGTCTGTAAACTTTTGCTTGGTTTTTATATCGCCTTTTCCTTTGACGACAGTCATAGTACCATCACTGTAGTCCCAGCCAGCTGCCTCATCCGAGTAGGCCGCTTGCCACGCACCTAGACCGTCGTCACCTAGCAGGATGATCGCGTCCGAAGGGGGAGTGTGCGTCTCACCTGACTGCACCACTCTGGGCTCAGGTTCCCATACTTCTGTGAGGGTGGGGTCGATTTCTTTTTCTGCTACGGGCTGCTGTGCGTAACACGAGCTCGTCATTAGGGTCAATAAGAGAGCAGATAAAAAAGAGCAACAAGTTCGCTTCACTATGATCATAATCCTAGGATTTTTTTATTTAGTTGGAGGTCAGTTTCCATACCTGCAAAGTCGTCAAAGCTCTTTCCAGCTATGTCTATCAGATGTGACGAGATGAAGCCCGCACCTTCTTTAGCGCCTTGCTGAGCTGACTTGATGCAGCATTCCCACTCCATCACAGCCCATCCTGAGTAGCCGTACTGTGTGAGCCGAGCAAATATCCCAGAGAAATCGATCTGGCCATCGCCAGGTGATCTGAAGCGACCAGCTCGATCCTTCCAGCCTTGGTAACCACCATATACGCCAGACCTACCTGTGGGATTAAATTCAGCATCCTTCACATGGAACATGCCTATGTGCTCGTGGTAGAGATCTATAAATTGCAGGTAATCGAGCTGCTGTAGTAGAAAGTGACTGGGATCATATAGTATGCCTGCTGCCTTGTGATGACTCGTCGCATCGTGAAACATCTCCCAGGTGACACCATCATGTAGATCCTCTCCTGGGTGTATCTCATAGCAGAGCTTGACACCGTGGTCAGCTGCGTGATCGAGTAGCGGCATCCATCGATCGGCTAATTCCCTGAATCCTACCTCCACTAGTCCTGCTGGACGCTGTGGCCATGGATACATCATTGGCCATAGCAGTGCTCCACTGAAAGTAGCATGCACTTTTAGTCCCAGATGCGCACTAGCTTGTACGGCTTTTCGAACTTGACCTTTGGCCCATTCTGTGCGTTGCGAGGGTTTGCCTCTGAGCTCGGCTGGTGCCAGACCGTCATACATATCATCGTAGGCAGGATGGACGGCCACCATCTGTCCTTGGAGGTGCGTGGATAGCTCGGTAATCTCCATGCCGTGCTGTGCAATCTTACCTGCGAGCTCGTCGCAGTAGTCTTTACTCTCAGCGGCGAGATCCAGATCGATCAGTCGGCTGTCCCAAGTAGGTATCTGTACACCCTTATACCCGAGATCGGCCATGTAGCCGCAGATACCGTCGAGACTATTGTACGGCTCGTGGTCATCCATGAATTGCGCTAAGAATACTGCTGGTCCTTTGATACTCATATCTCCAAGGCTAAAAGTCAATGTATTTAAGTTCAGAGTTGGATGATTCCACTACGCGATCGATAAATCTCATGCCGCGTATACCGTCCTCGAGGGTAGGGAAGTCTCTATCCATATCGTCAGCAGTGGTACCGCTGTGCTGGCTGCGTATAGCATGCGCAAAAAATCGATAGATATTTGCAAATGCTTCTATAAATCCTTCGGGATGGCCTGCTGGTAGACGAGTTGCAGCCTGAGCCGCAGGGTAGAGATCGCCAACACCTGTGCGGAGCACATACTTAGCGCCCTCAAGTGGTCTTACGACAAGTGAATTGGGGCTTTCGTGACTCCAGTCTAGTCCAGCCTTGGTGCCGTATACGCGGATACGCAGATTATTCTCTTCGCCCGCGCAGATCTGAGACGCCATCATGAGTCCGTGAGCTCCATCTTCTAGTCGCAGTAAGACCGAGCCGTCATCATCTAGCACTCTGCCATCTACAAA
>JAHDBH010000017.1:0-36383 GCA_020630495.1 Saprospiraceae bacterium | reverse complement strand
GTATAGTTGTGCGTGAGCGCAAAGATCAGCGAGCTTTCCTCATAGATTTTCTTCAGCTCCAGAGCTTGTTCCATATTGAGCGTTACAGGCTTATCGCAGATTACGTGATAGCCGTTCTCTAAGGCGAGCTTAGCTGGAGCAAAATGGAGATGATTGGGTGTGACAATAGCGACGAAGTCCATCCTCTGATCCGCTGGTAAGTCATTTTCGCCATGGATCATCTCTTCGTAGCTGCCATAGCAGCGAGCTGGATCAAGATAAAGAGCCTTCCCAGAAGCCCGAGATCGATCTGGATCACTACTGAATGCTCCACAAACCAGCTCGATCTCACCATCAAGCCGAGCAGCCATACGATGCACTTCTCCGATGAAAGCTCCCTGACCTCCACCTATCATTCCCATCCTGAGTTTTCGATTTTCCATAGTCTGACAAACTTACAGCAGAAAGATAGCACAACTATCCTGATCTGTCGTCTAGCTCGAGGTGGAAGCACGTGATATATGGATCTTGCTGGAGGCCGCTTGACTTTGTAAGCATATGTCAGCGCTATAACAGCGCACGATCAGCGCATGGAAATATCTATTGCATATGCGCCCCTTTGACAAATCATTGATGCCGCTTATTTGCTCGCCGTCAAGCAAGTTTCTATATTAGCACTGTGAAGCAAGCTCTCCTTGTAATCCTGTATTTGATATCATACTCAGCCTGGGCGACAGTGCACCACGTGGGTCCCACAAGGAGCCATATCTCTCCGAATGCCTTATACCTTGCTGATCTAGTGGAGCAGGGTGATACGATAGATATCGATCAGGCTGAGTACTTTGGTGAAGCGGCATTGGCTGTGTGGGATGCTGATGATCTGCTGATCCGTGGTATGGGTGGTCAGCCGCACCTGGTAGTGGATGGTCAATATATCCGAGGAAAAGGAATCTGGGTCCTGGTAGGAGATAATATCAGGGTAGAAAACATAGAGTTCTCTGGTGCTCGAGTGCCTGATCTCAATGGAGCTGGTATCAGACTAGATGGTAGTGGTCTCACGGTGAGGCACTGCTATTTTCATCACTGCGAAAATGGTATTCTGACTAACAACACAGGCGCTGGTCATATCCTGATCGAGCATTGTGAATTCGCTGACAATGGAGCGGGCGATGGGCAAAGTCACAATGTCTATGTAGGGCGAGTGGCTCAACTCACATTTCAGTACAACTACTCGCACCATGCCGTCATAGGACACAATCTCAAGTCGCGAGCACAGGAAAATCTCATCTGGTATAATCGCATCATGGATGAGGAAACAGGCAATTCTAGTCGACTGATAGACTTGCCTAGTGGCGGCTTAGCCATTGTGATGGGTAATATACTCATGCAAGGTCCAGATGCTCCCAATAATAATCTGATAGGCTACGGACTCGAGGGCTTGACCAATGCCGCACCACATGAGATCTACATCGTCAACAATACGCTAGTCAATGAACGACAAGCCTCTTGCTTATTTGTGTCTCTAGAAGCTGGTCTGGATAGTGCGTATATCACTAACAACGTATTTGCTGGAGGCGGCGAGCTGGTCCGCGGACCCGTGACTGAGATCAGTCACAATCTAGAGGAGGACGACATCTCGCAGCTTGGCTTCGTGGATGAGATGATTTACGACTACGATATTAACTCAGCTTCGCCTGCAGTGGACTATGGCGCTACTCAGGACTCTGTGCGTGGATATAGTCTCACACCAGAGATGAGATATGTCCATCCGATGAGCTTTGATGACCGATCTACAAGAGGATCCTCCATAGATGCTGGAGCCTATGAGAGCGAATCGACCGTGTCTAGCTCTCATGTCTCATCAGCGCATTTGTTGCTTTATCCTAATCCAACTCATGGGGTCATAAAAGTGAATACACGTGGACTAGCAGTGGAACAAATCACAACATATGATATGCATGGAGCTCAAGTAGCAGCGAGGTACTATATAGACACGGTGGATCTGCAAGCTCTTCCTTCAGGTATTTATCTCTTGGAGATCTTATTAACGGATGGCACACGCATCATGAGAAAGCTGCTCAAGAAGTAAGTAGACGCTCTGAGATGGACATAAGTAAACTTAGGTGCTGGTCCAGCTAGGTAGTCCTAGATCATCAAGCAAGTTTAAATCTGGTTTTGCAATGCCTGGAGAGGATTGCAAATGTGACTAAAATACTAAGCAGCCACGGAACTCCCACTTTATACCGGAAGTAGCATCGATAAGCAAATAGGCTGTAGACATCGATGGAAGTAATTCTCAGAGAATAAGTTAAAAATAGCCTACGACAAAAAAGAAATCAATATCCCAGCAGCCACAGCGCTACCAATAACACCACTGATGTTGCTGCTCATGGCGTATTGCAAAATGTGATTAGTAGGGTCTTGCTTGAGGGCTATCTCATTGGCTACGCGAGATGCCATAGGTACGGCTGATAATCCCGTGGCGCCTATGAGTGGATTGATCTTTTTCTTAGCAAATAAATTATAACATTTTACCGCCATGATACCTCCGAGGATCGATATACTGAATGCCAGAAATCCACCTGCAATGATCAGCAGCGTTTCCACATTGAGGAAAGTGGTTACTGTCATCGTAGCACCTATGCACAGCCCTAGAAATATGGTCGCTACATTCATGATAGTCTCGCTAGCGGCCTGGTAGAGACGCTTGGTATCAGGGCCTATTTCCTTAAGTAAATTTCCAAAAAGTAATAGACCCAATAGTGGTATGGCACTGGGGACAATGAGACTCACTACGAGCGCGACGCTGATGGGGAAGAGAATCTTGGCAAGACGGAGGTTCTTGATTTGCACCTTGGGCGGATGCATGCGATCCATCTTTTTCATGTGGATTCCGATCTCCTTCTTGGTCGTACTTATCTTGACGATGAGCGGTATGATCACGGGCACGAGCGCCATATAGGAGTAGGCCGCTATGGCAATCGGTCCCAAGAGCTCGGGAGCGAGGATGATACTGGTGTATATCGCAGTAGGCCCATCCGCACCACCTATGATGCCGAGTGCTGCCGCTTGCTTGATATCAAATCCTATAGCCAAGGCACCTAGCAAGACTACAAAGATTCCTATTTGGGCGGCAGCCCCGAAAAAAGCCAGACGCAGATTCCTCAGCATAGGCCCAAAATCCGTCATGGCTCCCACTCCAAGAAATATCAGCGGAGGAAGCAGACCAGTTTTGATGAGAGAGTAATACAAATAGTTCATGATGCCATGCTCACTCGCGATCTGTAGCAGTGTCATGTCTTTGATCTCAGGAAAAGCGGTAGTGTCCACGATGCCAAATTCACCGCCAGGAATATTGGCCAATAAAATGCCAAATCCAATCGGTACCAGCAGCAGCGGCTCGTATTTTTTATAGATACCCAGGTAGAGCAGCAGCGCTCCCAGGGCGAGCATGAGTAAAGAGCCGGGTGAGCTGATCATCTCACCCAGACCCGTCATGTCATACAGATTGGACAGGATATCCACCTAGCGAAGTTTCAGTATGATTTCGTCCTCGTCTATTTCTTGACCGTGCTCTTTGAGTATTTCTACGACGGTACCTTCTTCATCAGATGTGATAGCATTGACCATTTTCATAGATTCTACGTAGGCGATGGTATCACCTTTCTGGACTAGATCACCGACTTGTATTGCTTTCTCACTAGAGTCTTTGGTGAGATAGAATTTGCCTTCCAGAGGAGAGCTGACGACCTTGAGATTGGACTCGTCTTGGCTTGCTGTGCCTGTTTTGGTCTGTTCGCGAGGCTCGAGGGTAGAGGCTTCTGTCTGCTGATCATAGCTGACAGACACCCTGTAGGACTGTCCATCTACATCGATCAAGTACTTGCGTGGATGAGCGCTGGCTGCGGTGGTCGATGCCACTGCTGCGGTGGTGGGCGCCTGCGCGGATGGTGTCTCTGTTTTGGCTTTGCGTTGCTCCAAGTCAGCTAGGAATCTTTCTTTTGCGGCACCACTTTTGAAATCTTCATACTGTCTAGGATGCATGGCATATTCTAGGAGTTCTTCGTCATCTTGGCCCGTGTCCCAGCCTTTTTCTTTCATTTTTTCACGATATTCATCGAGTTGATTAGGGTAGAGGTCTTGAGGATTTCCTGTGTAAAATTCTCGGCCTTGCTCTTGCGCGAGCTTCACCAGATGCGGATCTAGATCACCCAGAAGTTGTCCAGATTTTCCTAGGAGCATTCCCCAAGTGTTATCGTCAATGATGCTCCAGCGCTCTTTGCCTTTGATGAGGTTGATGACATTAAAGAGAGCGACGTTCTTTACGTATTGACTGAAGGGAGTTACCAAGGGTGGATAGCCCATCCGCGGCCATACATATTCTACTTCGTCAAATAGCTTGATCAATAAATCCTCCTGCGTGATATTGGGCTTATCGTTCTTAGTAAGATATTTATTGATCGACTTGAGATTGCTCTCTAGATCAGCCATAAGACTTCCCATCATCCCACCTGGAAGACCTGGTCCTATGAGCAGAGAATTCATCTGGCGATTCTGTGGATTGATGTAATAGCCGAGAAAATCATCTATAAATTCTTGGCTGAGTTTGCGTGCTTCCATGTAGGCACTCATGTTCACATCCGCCACGCTAAATCCGGCATCCTTGAGCATGGCGTGGACGGTGAGCAGATCAGCATGACCTGTACCCCAGCTCAGCGGTTCCATACCCACATCTACTATATCTGCACCTGCTCGGGCAGCTTCTAGCGATGACACTATGGAGAATCCCGGCGTACTATGACCATGGTACTGTATCGTAATGGATGGATGACGCTTGCGGATGCCAGCAACAATTTTCCCTACAGAGACAGGTCTGCCGATCCCAGCCATATCCTTGATACAGATCTCTTCTGCACCTCGATCCATGTACTGATCGGCCAGATCGATGTAGTAGTCTACCGTGTGTAATGGCGAAAACGTGAGGCTGAGAGCTCCCTGAGCGATCATACCGCCTTTCTTAGCATACTCAAAGCTGAGAGCGAGGTTCTGAGGATTATTGAGACCATCAAAGGTCCTGCTGATATCCGTTCCCTGTAGCTTCTTGACCTTAAACATGAGCTCGCGCACATCCGCTGGCACGGGGCTCATGCGTATGCCATTGAGCCCGCGCTCTAGCATCTGTGTCTGGATGCCTGCGTCATTGAACGCTTGCGTCCATTGACGCACAGATGTATTGGGATTTTCACCAAAGAGCAGATTCACTTGCTCAAATCCCCCACCATTTGTTTCTACACGGTGGAAGCAGCCCATATCCACGATAGCAGGTGCTACTCGTACGAGCTGATCTACTCGCGGTACGTACTTGCCCGCTGACTGCCACATATCTCTGTAGACAAGGGCGAGCTTGATTTCTGTCTTAGCCATAGTTCTTACATTGGGCCGCCAAATGTACGATGGAAAGCCAGAGTTAGGACCTAGTCGATCAGAGCTTCTCGATATGGGTAATCCTTGCCTTGCCTTGGCTCGCTTGATCAACCGCGGCCGTGAGTACAGCTATCATATGTGGTGCTGCTGCAGGCTTGCGTAGACCTCGCTTTTCGGCGACAGCCGGCGTATATCGATTACTGATCTGTATGACCACCCGAGCAAGCAGTACGATGATTGCCAGCACGATAAATACCGTGAGCATACCTGTGAGTAAGAGCGAGAGTCCCTGTGCGATATCCGTCATCAAGTACAAATGTAAGCGATGGCATCAAGGACATGGTGATACACAGTGGGTGCATGTCTGCAAAATGCGTGCTTCTGCCCGCCCGCAGGCTCCGAGTCACTGAACAAATTCTCTGCAGAAGCAGTAGATTTACCGTGCTGAGAGCTCGAATATGTGGTGAGCCAAGGACGACTCCAATAGCAGATTGTAAATGCAAAACCAATAAGAATAAAATGAGCGAATTCATTAAGAGACATTTCGGAGAATTTCGCGGCGACCTATTCGGAGGCATTACGGCAGGGATTGTAGCGCTTCCATTAGCGCTGGCCTTTGGACTGCAGTCGGGTATGGGTGCTACAGCGGGGCTGTATGGAGCGATATTTATCAGCTTCTTTGCGGCGCTATTTGGTGGTACCAATACGCAGATCTCTGGCCCTACAGCGCCTATGACGGCGGTGAGCATGGTGGTCATAGCGAGCATCATTGCAGCCAATGAAGGTGATCTCGACAGAGCGCTGCCCGCCATTTTGCTAGTCTTCCTCCTTGCAGGACTCTTCCAGATTGTCTTTGGAATCATAAAGCTGGGACAGTACATCCACTATATACCCTACCCAGTAGTATCAGGTTTCATGACAGGGATAGGTGTGATCATCCTCATCACCCAGATACTACCAGCAGTAGGATACTACCCTAAGGAGGATGTGGCATTTGTAGGTGAATTCAAGGCTCTCTCAGAAGAGGTCATCCTTAATCGGATATTGTCAGAGGAAGTGGCTGACGGCATACTCGTAGTCGATCATATAGAGCAGACTGCTAGGCGAGCTAGTGAGATCACGCCAGAGGCAATCAACCGCGAAGCACAGGCACTCGCGGCGAGTCACGCTGCTGGAGTGCGGGGTGCCTTACGATTATTTCCCAGAGCAATTACCAATATCAATATGGTAGCGGTAATCCTCACTCTGATTACTATCGGTATCATCTATGGATTTAAGCGCATCACGAAGAAGATACCCAGTACCCTCGTGGCACTGATCGGAGTGACAGTGGGTGCCATACTCCTGGGTATAGACTACAGGACGATTGGCGATATACCATCTGGATTTCCGCCTCTGCGGCTTGAGATCTTCTCAGAGTTTAGTATAGGAGCAGTGTTACCCTACGTACTGTCCGCACTTTCACTAGCTGCTCTCGGCTCTATAGACAGTCTGCTTACGTCCATCGTCGCAGACAACATGACCAAGACGAAGCACGATCCCGACCGCGAACTTCTTGGTCAGGGAATAGGCAACAGTGTCGCGGCGCTCTTTGGCGGTCTACCAGGTGCGGGTGCTACCATCAGGACTGTCGTGAATATCCAGAGTGGCGGTAAGACGCGTCTTTCGGGTATGATAGCTGGCGTGCTCCTACTGATCATCCTCTTGAGCCTTGGTCCACTAGCATCTCGTATTCCCGCGGCAGTACTTGCAGGTATACTCATCACAGTAGGTATAGGGGTGATGGACTACAAGGGTCTGAGACACTTCCGCCAGTGGCCGCGAAGCGAAGTGGTGGTGATGCTGCTCGTGCTGGTGCTGACGGTATTTGTGGGATTGATAGAGGCGGTGGCGGCAGGCTTGATTGTTTCTTCTATCCTATTCATGAAGAAAGTATCGGACGTGGTAGATCGCCGTACGCAGGTATCTCCGCTCAGTAAGATAGGCCATGAGCTGCCTTGGATAGATGAAGGCAACTTGACGGAGCGTGCAGGGGATCGAGTGTATATCAAGCATCTGGATGGACCGCTATTCTTCGGATTTGCCACTCGATTCCAGGATATGATGAAGGCGCTACCAGATATCAAGGTAGTCATCATCCGTATGGACAAGGTGCCGTATGTCGATCAATCGGGCCTCTACGCCATGGAGAATGCTCTGCTAGATCTCTACGCTCAGGATAGGGAAATCAAGATTGCATTCACTGGACTACATGGGCAGCCGCGAGACATGTTTGAAAAATTTAACGTGGTTCCAGGACTAGTACAGAAGCAGCATGACTTTGAAGATTTTCAAGCGGCTACTCGCTGGCTGGAGACCGAGCTGAAGCTACCACATCAGCAATCATGAGTCGGATCATATTTGAGTCTGACAGACTCGCATTTACCTCATGGAAGCAAGAGGACTTAGAGGATCTGCTGGATCTTTGTCAGGATGACCAGGTCATGCGACACTTTCCATCTACGCTGGATAGATCTGCCACACAGGTCCTTCTGGATCGCTTGATAAAAAATTATCAAGATCACGGCTACACCTACTATCGATTGCAGCGCAAAGAAGATGGTGACTTCTTGGGATTTTGTGGAATGCTTTACCAATCGGGCCACTCAGTCTTGGAAGATAATACGGACATAGGATGGCGACTTGTATCCAGTGCTTGGCGCCAAGGCTATGCGACCGAGGCCGCCAGACGCTGTCTTGAGATAGGCGCAGATTTGGAATTAGGCCTGATCGATGCCGTGACGGTTCGCGACAATCTAGGCAGCATAGCCGTCATGAAGAAGATCGGGATGCACTTCGTCAAAGAATTTGACAATCCTAAGCTTGCAGGCTCAGGGCTCAATCCCTGTCTGCTCTATCAGATAGAGCTGTGATACATATGCGCTATCGTCCCAGGAGAGGATGCAGACGCTCCCATAGCTCATCATGGAAGTCGGTGGGCACCGTGGAGTCATCTGGTGCTTCTCCCATTCTCACAAGTACTAGATCGAGGCTAGGAATGATCTGTACGATCTGACCATTCTTCCCTAAGCCTGCGACTGCATCTGGCGGTGCATGAGGTGATAGCTGACCTGGAAAGTCCGTGTTGACGCCTGGCAACTTGTATGATGACTGACCATTGAGCCACCAGAGGTATCCATAGGAAGGATTATGGTCTTGTGACGGCGTGATCATATCACGGATGTAGTTTGTATCACTGATGACTCTTTCTTCACCCCACATTCCATTGCTAGATATCAGCAGGCCAAATCTTGCCATATCGCGAGCAGTACTCCAATAGACTTTATTGTATCCACTGCGTATCCATCTTCCCTTGATGCCAGTGTGTCTGCCGATTTTCTCTTCCGTGTAAGCGTCTAGACTCGCACCTGCGGCGGATGATATAACTTCCGTCAAAAGCGTGTAAGGCGCATTGTGATAGTACCATTCACTGCCAGCTTCATTTAGGTATCGCAGACAATCGGGATCCGTACAGTGATTGTCGTTTACTGTATAGTCCAGACCAGTCGTCATGGTCAACTGATGGAATATAGAAATATCATTTTCCAGATCTGATGACATGGATGACCAGCCAGAGCCTAGATGCACCGAGGTAGGATCAGATAGAAGGAGATGACCCTCATTCTGGGCTATACCTATGAGTGTGGAAGTAAGAGTCTTTCCAGCGGATGCCCAGTACCAGTAGCTGTCTTGATCAAAGTCACCGCTGCCATCAATCTCCCGACCCCAGTACTCTTCCACGACCACTTTACCGCCGTGCAATATGATAAAAGCGCGGGTGCCCTGAGATTCTAGAAAATCAAGTAACTCGCTGAGATCACTCGCCTGCCACTCCAGTTCATCGAGCGATTTTGTCTCCCAAGTATTCCCCTCTACAGGTGGGAAATACAGGGAATCGACTGGAGAAGGCACGGGCACAGGCACATCATCTGGGCTCATCTCACAGCAGCAGAGTAGGAGTAGTAGAAATATGCCTGGTCCAGATATTTTCCCTTGAGCTGTCATGACGTGTGCTTTCTTATGAGACTCCAAATACCCCGTGTGGTTTAAATGCTATTACCCAATGTGTGCAGCTAGAGTCATGACCCAACACCGACATATAGACCTGTGGATAGCAGCTGGCGGCAGCTAGTATCCTATGATCTTCTGTCCCTACAGATTTCTGAGCAGCAAGCGAGACCAGTACATTACGTCCGCATCAGGCATAGCTCTCTACACTAGGACAGGTGCAGATGAGATTTCGATCTCCGTGAGCATTATTGACCCGAGACACGGATGGCCAGAATTTGTAGCCATCATGCAGATATGGAAGCGGGTAAGCTGCCTTGGATCTAGGATAGCTGTGTTCCCACTCATCTGCTGCGCACTCAGCCACGGTGTGTGGAGCATTGACGAGTACGTTGTCATCTGTAGCATACTCCCCACGTGCGATCTCGTCTATTTCTTCTTTGATGGAAATCATAGCGTCACAGAAGCGATCTAGCTCCTCAAGATTTTCGCTCTCGGTAGGCTCTATCATGATGGTTCCAGGCACGGGGAAGGATAGGGTAGGAGCGTGGAAGCCATAGTCTATGAGTCGCTTGGCCACATCCTCAGCGCTCACGCCTATCTCCTTGAATGGACGTAGATCGAGTATCAGCTCGTGAGCTACTCGTCCTTGGTGCCCCATGTAGAGAGTCTGATAGGCGTCCTGTAGGCGATGCATGATATAGTTAGCATTGAGTATGGCATAGCGGGTGCTGTCTGTGACTCCGTCTCTGCCGAGCAGGCGTATGTACGCGTAGGAAATGAGCAGTATGCTTGCCGATCCCCAGGGTGCGGAGGAGACTGCGCCAGTGCCTTGTGAGTGACGTAGATCACTCTCCGCGTGCAGTGGTAAGAACGGGGCTAGGTGATCATTCACACAGATCGGTCCCATGCCAGGGCCGCCGCCACCGTGAGGTATACTGAAGGTCTTGTGGAGATTGAGATGACATACATCTGCTCCTATGGCACCAGGTGAGGTGAGGCCTACCTGCGCATTCATATTGGCACCATCCATGTAGACCATTCCACCGTGCTGGTGAATCATCTCACAGATCTCGATGATCTGCTCTTCAAATACACCGTGTGTACTTGGGTAAGTGATCATCAGAACAGCGAGATCGTCAGCGTGCTCGCTGCACTTGGTTTGCAGATCATCTATGTCGATATTTCCTTTGTCATCACATCCTACCACGACTACTTTCATGCCAGCCATGACTGCTGAGGCAGGATTGGTGCCATGGGCGGAGCTCGGAATGAGAGCGACATTGCGCTGATCGTCTCCGCGTGACTTGTGATAAGCTCGGATGGTAAGTAGACCAGCGTATTCTCCTTGTGCTCCGCTATTGGGCTGAAGGCTGCAAGCCGTGAAGCCTGTGATCTCTGCAAGATAGCTTTCTAGTGAGTGGATCATATCTGTATATCCCCTGGCCTGATCCATGGGTACGAACGGATGCAAATCTGACCAGCCAGAGTAGCTCACGGGAATAAGCTCTGTAGCTGCATTGAGCTTCATAGTACAGCTTCCTAGCGGTATCATACTATGTACGAGACTCAGATCTTTCTGCTCGAGTGACTTGATGTAGCGCATGAGCGCTGTCTCTGACTGATACTTGTGAAATACCTCGTGTGTGAGATATGCAGTTTGCCTTTTGGCGAAAGCCGGAATCCCCTCATCTGTACTCTCCACCTGGCCAGTCTCACCATCTCTCAGGCTCTGCATCATGCTGATGATATCCTCTACATCTTGCTCGGAGGTCTTCTCGTCTAGGCTGATGCTGATATTGTCAGCACGGTAGTAAAAATTGATATGATTGTCCTCAGCTTCTGTCCTGATGCGCTCAAGCTCTTCTGGACTAGCGGATATACTGATGGTGTCAAAGTAGCTGCTATTGATCACCGTATAGGACATCTGCTCCAGGGCCGTGCGTAGCTGAGAGGCGCGGTCATGGATCTGCTGTGCGATAGCTCTGATACCTGAGGCGCCGTGATAGACGCCATACATACCTGCCATGATAGCCAGGAGCGCCTGGGCTGTACAGATATTGGAAGTAGCTTTCTCTCGCTTGATGTGCTGCTCTCTTGTCTGCAGTGCCATGCGCAGCGCTTCCTTGCCCAGACGGTCTACGGATACACCTATGATACGACCTGGCAGGCTGCGTTTATATTTTTCCTTGGTCGCAAAATAAGCTGCATGCGGACCGCCATATCCCAGCGGTATACCAAGACGCTGGGTATTACCTACTACCGCATCTACGCCCCATCTGCCTGGCTCATCAAGGAGCGCTAGGGAAAGTATATCCGCATCGATACAGACATATACACCCGCCTCTTGACATCGCTCTATGAGGGCGCTGTAATTTTCTATGGATCCCAGAGCATTAGGATACTGCAGTAGCACGCCAAAGCAATCATCCGTGATCTCAGCGCTGCTATGATCTATAATCTCGACGCTCACTCCCAGCGGCTCGGCACGTGTGTGCAGCACATCGATGACATGCTGGTGTGTGTGCTGATCTACTAGGAATCGGTGGTGCGTGACTTCCTTGGATTTCTTATTCCTGAGGTTGAAAAACATGAGCATAGCCTCGGCCGCGGCCGTGCCTTCATCAAGTAAAGAGGCATTGGCCATTGGCATACCTGTGAGGTCGCTGACAAGCGTCTGGAAATTGAGCAGAGCTTCTAGCCTCCCTTGAGCAATCTCTGCCTGATAGGGCGTGTACTGCGTATACCATCCAGGATTGTGAAACACATTCCGCAGGATGGGACTCGGAGTGTAACTGCTGTAATAGCCTTGCCCGATGTAGGATTTATATACTTGATTGCGAGATGCCAGGTCTGCAATATGACTCAGGTAGTCAGCTTCACTCATGGCCTCTGGCACGTCTTGTAGCTTCGTCTTGAGGATAGCTGCCGGCAGTGTCTGTGCTATGAGCTCATCCATATGATCGAGGCCGAGGCAATCGAGCATATGTCTCGCCTCATCTGCTGATGGGCCGATGTGGCGATCTTGGAAAGTTTTTATCACGGCGAATGATATAAGTGTAGGTAAAGTAAATGGCTGATTAAGTGATGCTAAAGTGTTTTTTGATGGCGTCTACGTGATCAAGCTTTTCCCATGTAAATAGTTCTACGTCCACAGTCTTTTCTTGACCTGATCCATCCCTGAATGTACGGGTGACCGTCTCAGCTTTACGCCCCATGTGACCGTAAGCGGCAGTAGGACCGTAGATAGGATTGCGGAGCTTGAGCCGTGTCTCTATGCCATAGGGAGTCATGTCAAAGATCTCCTTGGCCGCTTGGGCAATCTCGCCGTCACTTGCGGATACTTTGGAAGTGCCGTATGTGTTGACGTAGATATTGGTAGGTTCTACTACCCCTATAGCGTAGCTTACTTGTACGAGTATCTCGTCGCATACACCTGCTGCCACCATATTCTTAGCGATATGGCGCGTGGCATAAGCTGCTGATCGATCCACTTTACTCGGGTCTTTTCCAGAGAATGCACCGCCACCATGTGCTCCCTTACCGCCATAGGTATCCACGATGATCTTACGACCAGTGAGGCCCGTATCTCCATGCGGTCCACCGATGACAAATTTCCCCGTAGGATTGACATGATATTTTATATCGTCATTGAAGAGAGCCTGGATATCACTGCGCAGATCTTTCTTCACCTCTGGCACGAGCACATTGATGACGTCTTGCTTGATCTTAGCCAGCATCCTCTCATCTTCGTCAAAGTCATCATGCTGCGTAGACACCACGATGCTGTCTATACGTATAGGCTTGTGATCGTCTGAGTACTCTATAGTCACCTGTGACTTAGCATCAGGTCTGAGGTAATCGAGGCGCGTATTCTCGCGCCGCAGCTCCGCCAACTTAGTCAGCAGTCTGTGCGATAGATCTAGAGCTAGCGGCATGTAATTATCAGTCTCGCTGGTAGCATAGCCAAACATCATCCCTTGATCACCAGCACCCTGCTCCTTGGGATCAGAGCGATCTACGCCCATATTGATCTCGTCAGATTGCTCATGGATGCTTGAGAGTACACCGCAGCTCGCTGCTTCAAACATGAGCTCACTCTTAGTGTATCCTATCTTCTGGATAGCGTCACGTGCTATAGATTGTAAGTCTAGATAGGTGGTCGACTTGACCTCGCCTGCCAGGATTACCTGACCAGTGGTGACGAGGGTTTCGCAGGCTACTTTGGATTGAGGATCAAAGGCTATAAAGTGATCCAAAAGTGCGTCACTGATCTGATCGGCTACTTTGTCTGGGTGTCCTTCAGAGACTGACTCTGAAGTGAATAGATATGGCATGTATGTGTAATTTAAAGGCTTATAGTGATAGGCTGCTCAAAGGTACAAGAATTGCCTATTTGACTGGACATCTCAGCACCTGCTCACCTGCGACCTTGGCGGTGAGGACATCTCCGATCTTCACGGGTCCTACACCAGCTGGTGTACCAGTAAAGACATAGTCACCCACCTGAAGTTTAAAGAATCGTGAGATATAGCAGATGATCTCGTCAAAGCTGTGGATCATCTTGCGACTATCGCCGCGCTGGACCGTCTCACCATTTTTGTCAAGCTCATACTCGATGTGGTCCTCGATAAATATATCGTCAAAGGGCAAAAACCTTCCCACAGGAGCACTATGGTCAAAGCCCTTTGCGATTTCCCAAGGGTGGCCAGCAGCCTTACAGGCCTGCTGCACATCGCGAGCCGTGAAGTCAATACCTATGGTGGCCTCTTGGTAGTAGCCACGGGCGTACTCAGGCTTGACGTGGCGACCGTTTTTGCAGATTTTCAGTACGATCTCGGCCTCGTAGTGCACATCCTTACTGTGCTCTGGTATATAAAATGCCTTGTCATTCACCAGCAGCGCCGTTGCTGGCTTGAGAAATACAAGTGGAGCAGAAGGCACTTCATTGTCCAGTTCGCGGATGTGATCTAGGTAGTTTCTTCCTATGCAGATGATTTTCATGGATAAGATTTATGGGCAGCTCTCAAGCGATGATCCAGCTGGTACTTGCTCGCAGCTCCGTACGCTCATATAGATCAATGACTCGTGAGCGATCTGGCACGTGTAGACCGCTCCCTGGGAGTTAGGGCTCACTTTCGTGAAAATGCGTCCTACTTCTCCTCTAGCAATGTAGGTCTCAAGATATGACACAAGTGGCAGTTCTAAGGCAGAGCTGAGATCTACCTCTACCATTTCTAAATCTTCGAGACGGTACGTCTCAGCAAATAATACCTGTGAATCTATGCCTATCTCGATGCTGTACTCGGTAGCGAATGTGCTCTCTTGCAGATCAATCTGCAGGCTATAGCTGGGAAGTGAAATTTCACGCAGTTCATCCACTGTAAATCCTCGCACATTGCTCAGTGCAGAGCTATCGAGGATGATCTCATACTGCAATGTACCTACCGCATCTACGGTGGTATCAGCACTGATCCTTTCTTGCACAAATGACTCTACCAAGCGCTCATCCAGCACATCAAATGCGTCACAAGCACTCAGCAATATAAGTATCCCGATGAGTATGCCGTACCTCATAAGAATAAGTGCACACCCATGCCATAGGAAGTTTCAGGAATGATATTAAACTCGCCATGCACAGAGAAGTGCCAGATCTTGACACCCGCGGAAAGACCCGCTATCCAGTGTTCCGTATTGAGCAATGCTGTATCTATGGATTCACCTCTGAGATTCTCGTATTGAAGACGAGCAGTACGAAGCAGAAAACTCAGCCTGCCACTCACTTGCAGCTTGGGTGTCTGTAGACCACCCATAAAGCCTAGGCTGTGACCACGTACTTGCAGATCCTCCTGTACATCTATACGCGAGTAGTCATACATGATGCTCAGCGCTCCAAAAGTGCTAGGCTCGGTATCCACCAGAGCATACCTTATGCTAAGTCCTTGCATCTTGATTTTCCCCAAGAGTGATCCATAGTCATAGTTGGCATAGCGCACACCGATATCAAAGTCATGCACTGTGCCTATCCTCAGCTGCGGTACTGCGACCAAGAGATGCTGCTGAGCTAGACCACCAGGATAGGTGAATATCGTGCCACTCTCAGAATTGGTCGATACTCCTTCGTCTGGTCCCCATATGGTGGGCAGGTCAAGATCAGAAGTGACTCCCTCTTGGGTCACCTCTGCCTGGAAGCGCCAGGATTCTTCTGAGATAGTCAGTCGCGCCAGTGTCACACCAAGCGAAAGATGAAAGCCTCGCTTATTACACGGTGTGTCATACTGTGCCTGGTGCATGCCTATGGCTAGATCATCGGCTGCTGGTGCCACATATCCGCTGGCGACCTCAGGATCTAGTCCTCTCAGTACTTGATCGAGATTGATCTGAGCTACAGCATCGGTAGAGCCAAGGCTCACACTCAAGATGATGAGAAGGATGATTCTCACAGTTTCAGAGATTGTAAGCCTGTGATATCTCGCACTTCTCTAATCGTCTGCTGGGCTCGCTTTCTTATTTCTGCGCTACTTGCCTTGATCATGTCTTTGTAACGGCGCTTATCGCTGGTAATTTCACGGTGACGCTCCTGTATAGGACGGAGATATGACACAGTGGCATCTGCCACGGTCTGCTTGAGCTCGCTGTACTTGAGCGATCCCTGAGCATAGTCCTCGAGTAGACTCTCATGAGCAGCTGCGTCCCCGAAATTTTGTAGCAGTATAAATAGATTCTTGACGCCCGGGCTCATCTCGCCCGCAGGATTATCTCCAGTATCCGTGACGGCTGACTTGATCTTCTTGATGATGCGTGCCTCATCGTCTATCAGTGCGATGTAGTGTTTCTCACCTAGGCTCTTACCCATCTTACGAGTAGGATCAGCTGTGCTCAGGACCTTGGGAGTCTCAGTGAAGAGAGTCTCAGGATGCTTAAAATACTCCGTGCCAAACTGATGATTGAATCTCGCTGCGATATTGCGGCTCAGCTCTAGGTGCTGCTCCTGATCCTTTCCCACTGGGACGTAGTCTGCATGGTATATAAGTATATCTGCAGCCTGCAGCACAGGATAGTAGAGGAGACCTGCGGAGATAAACTGCTTAGCATCCTGCTGAGATACTTGCTGTGACTTGTCCTTGAACTGCGTCATGCGCTGCAGCTCACCATAGGAGGTGACACAGCTGAATATCCAGCACAGCTCCTGATGCTCTGGTATGAGAGACTGGATGAATAGATTCTCAGGCTCTATACCGCAAGCGAGCAACTGAAAACACAGACTCCAGGTATTTTGGCGTAGCTTGTCTGCCTTGTAGGGCATGGTCATAGAGTGATAGTCTACCACTCCATAGCTACATCTATAGTCCTGCTGTAGCTGGACCATGTTCTTGATCGCACCTAGATAGTTGCCCACGTGGAGCTCGCCAGTGGGCTGTAAGCAGGAGAGGACATTTTTCTGAGTACTCATAGCTTATTTACTTGGATCGTATGCTATAGCTGATACTTCCACGCGTACACCAGCTGGGAGAGCTGAGACTTGCACAGCTTCTCTGGCGGGCGCCGTGTCATGGTCAAAGTACCTTCCATAGACCTCATTGAATATCGCATATTCACCCATGTCTATCAAGAATGCGCTTACCTTGACGATGTGCTCCATGGTCAGTCCAGCAGAGGTGATGATAGCCTGTAGATTGTCCATGAGTAGTGTGAGTTGGTCTCGAGTATCGCCGTCAAGTACCTTTCCAGTACTCGGATTTATGGCTACCTGGCCAGAGATGTATAGGGTATGACCTGCCCATACAGCTTGGCTGTAAGGCCCTATGGGTGCAGGAGCATCTGAGGTATAGTGTATAGTCTTCATATGATGATGTGTAAGGATCTGAAACAACAAAAGCCCCGAGTCTAGACGACGGAGCTTTTCTGCTGGCATATATCTATGCTGCTATCGTAAGAGGAGTGAATTAGTCCTCGATCTCTTCTACCGCTTCTATGACCACTTGGCCTTTGTAGTACATGCTGCCTTCATGCCAGTAGGCTCTGTGCCATCTGTGCGCTTCACCAGTCTCTTTACAGATTCCTATCTGCGCAGCGGTCAATTTTTTGTGCGTACGTCTTTTGTCTCTTTTGGACTTGGACTTTTTACTCTTTGGATGTGCCATGAGTCGTTGTTATAGTTTAACTGTCTATCTGTATATCTCTGAGCGTATCCCAGGGATTTTCATTTTCTTTCTTGTCGTCGTCATTGATAGGATCTTGCATCTTGTCTAGCACTTCATCGTCACAGGGTCTATCTGGCATATCTTCACAGTCGATCCTATTAGTGATAGGAAGACTGAGTAGTACGTACTCGTAGAAGTACATAGCTAGAGACAGATGAGACTGTTCCTGATCTATGATGATCACATCCTCCTCTAGCTCGTCCATATGGTCACCCACGTACTTGCAGTAGAGCGTGTACTCTCCCTGGGCTGGTACTTGGATCTGTGTGAGACATATGTCGCAGGATGCTCTCTTATGACCAGTGATGCTGATGTCGAGCTGGATGATTCCAGGTTTCTTAAATGCATCTACAGAAGCGTAAAACTCTCCGTCTACGGATACCACACCTTCAAGCAACGAGAAGAAATCGGGCTGCAATTCATATTCCCAGAGGGATGATCCTTCTGGCAGGCCCTTGATGGGTATCCTGAAGTCTCTCAATGAAGCCATGACAAAGAACTTTTCTCTTCAAAAACGGCTGCAAAGATAAGACTACTGAGTCATCTCTGCAAGCACTATTACACCTACCTATTCGCTAACCGCTACAGCTTGCTATTGCCTGTCTTTCGCGGGATTGGGCGCGACCTTTCGGTCAAAAGTTGTAGTTGATCTCAAACCTAAAGTAAAGGGGTAAGTTGCTCGTCTCTTCCTCCTCGATTACATCATAGAGCACATAGAAGGCAGATCCTAAGGATCCAAATCCTCCCGTGTACATGCCAGCTCCCACGAATCCAAAGTTCTGGCTTACTCTGATGCTATTGATTTGATCTCCTACAATCGTCCAGTTTCGCTGATCGAGAGACTCAGTACTCAATATCTGATACTCGGCATGTAGAAAAAATTGCTCTAGGAACTGAACTCGTGTAAAGGCACCTGCACCGACGGAGCTAAAATTGAACCGAAGAATGTCACCTGGAGAGGCTTGAAATCTTTGAGAAAAATACTGGTACTCTATCCTGGGGCCTACGCTGAGCCAGTCTGTGACCTTGTATCCCACCATGGGACTTATACCGAATCTCAGAGCATTCTGTCCGTTAAATCCACTGAAAGACAGCTGCAGACCAGCACCAAACCACAGATCATCTATGATTCCTCTGTCCGCAGCCTGCTGAGCTCGGACGCCATCATCGCTACTACGGATTATCCTTACTCCATCCTGCTCTTCCTCGGGAGCTTTCTCTTCTGTACTTGGGCGTTCTGGACGTACCTTGGGTTTACCGCGACGCTTTTGCGCGTCAGCGCTCACCACCACTAGAAGAAATGCAAAGACTAATGCTATAATTCTCATATCTGATCCTGTTTTCTAGGTTAAATGTACGACCGCCCTGCGATGTGTTCTCTATCATGTCTCGTAGCAAGCATTCATGAAGTAAAACCCGTGCATATCATATCCTATTGTCTCTTAACAATAACTTAGCGGCGCCTAAGCTGTTCACCCATTCTGATTGACACTGGATAATCTTCTATAGTAATGCACACCCAAAGCATCTCTCTGTCCATACTTTGCCTCATACTCTGCGGTACAGTTGCCTATGGCCAGCAACCCACTACCTTACTCAATCCTTTACATGCCCACGATCATATCCATGATCACGTGAGTGGTGTGGCATCTGAGATCAAGGAGCACTACGAATTTCTCTGGAATACTAATGAGCTTCTCACTCGCCGAGCGGGCGATGACTTATTACTACATGTACCAGTAGGTCCAGAAGATACCCTTACGGTAGTGCTGTGGCAGCACCAGCTTAGATCAGATCAGTACAGCCTTGTGCTAGCTTCTGGTGCAGAGCATACGGGTACCAGGCCTCGCACCTATCGTGGTGTCATAGATGGCAACCTTGAGAGCCGAGTTACCATGACGATCAATGAGGACTATTTCCATCTGCGTATCGCTTCCGCTAAAAACACCTACATAGTAGAACAACACAGTCGACATGATCGCACCAAAGCGGCAGATCAGATGATCGTCTACAGTCCAGAAGATGTGCTCCCCCACGGCCACGAATGCGGTAATGATAACTACGCCAAGCTATCTGAGTCCATCTGGGAGCAAGGTCGTCAGCAGGTGGGAAGCCAGCGCAGAGTTGGCGAATGCTATGAAGTAGAAATAGCCCTGGCTGCCGATTGGCTGCTGTATGATGATGAAGGCGGTGCCACGGCCACCGAGAATGAAATCACCTCCATCCTCAATGATGTGCAGACTAATTATGACAATGAATTTGCCGACGAGCTAGACTACTCCCTTGTGACAGTATTTCTCTCAGACTGCAGTACCTGTGATCCCTGGACCAGCAGTACGTCGAGTGAGGCATTTTTGGAGGATTTTACCGATTGGGCTGATGACGGCGGATTTGGTGTCACGCATGACGTTGCTACAGCATGGACTAATAGGAATTTTAACGGCACTACCATAGGCCTTGCTTGGATAGGTGCTGTGTGCACAGCATTTAGATACAATGTCTGCGAACACTTCAGTAATAACTCTGACCTGCTGCGAGTCCTGCAGGCCCACGAGCTAGGACACAACTGGGATGCTACGCACGATGGTAGCGGCACCAATTTCATCATGGCTCCCTCAGTCACAAATACGGACAACTGGTCTGGCGCCTCCATCAGTGATATCAACAGCTTTGTCGCTAGTCGTAATTGTCTTGCAGATTGTCCCACTGGCGAGCCAGTCCCTGTGGCCGAATTTGAAGCAGAAATCACGGCAGTCTGTGCAGGAGGGACTACGCAGTTTACTGATCAGTCGTCTAATAATCCTACGAGCTGGTCGTGGACCTTTCCAGGAGGGACGCCTAGTTCAAGTACTGAGCAACATCCCAAGGTCAGCTATAATAATCCAGGTACCTACTCTGTCACACTGACTGCTACTAATGGTGGCGGATCTGATACGCGTACACGCAATAGCTATATCAGCGTGGGTGATGGGCGACAGGATATCATCGAGTGCATCAACTTTGAAGACGGGCTAGAAGACTGGACGGTAGAAAATCCTGATGGTGGTATAGGATGGGAGGTCGTATCGGCAAGTGGACAGCGCTATGGTGAGCAGTCACTGTGGCTAGATAACTTTTCTTACAGTCAGGCGGGTAGACGCGATGCATTGCTCTCGCCAATCATCGATCTGGAAGCACGAGACAATATCACTCTCCTCGTAGAGTATGCCTATGCTCGACGTAGTAGTAGTCGCCGAGATAGTATGGTCATCAGCATCAGCACAGATGGTGGCGATACATTTGAAAGAATCTTTGCAGACACTGAAGATGGCTCAGGCAACTTTGCCACTCATGTGCAGACTAATCAGCTATTTGAGCCCGAGGTACTTGCAGACTGGTGTCTCACGGGATTTGGTCCCAATTGCCTTACCCTGGATCTTACACCGTATGCTGCAGCAAGCCAAGCTCAGATCATGATAGAGAATGTCACTGGAAGAGGTAACAGTATGTACCTGGATAATATCTCGATCATAGCTGGCTGTGCTCCCAGCGCTCCACCCATGGCTGAGTTTAATTCTGGTCAAAACTTTGGATGTACACCGCTTACAGTGGAGTTCTTTGATGCTTCTACAGGAGCAGTTCAGACCCGTCTCTGGACCTTTGATGGTGGCGTGCCAGCTACTAGTACAGAGATCGCACCAGTGGTCACTTATAGCACTCCGGGTAACTACGACGTCAGTCTCGTAGTAACTAACGTCGCTGGATCAGACACAGAGACTAAAGTGGGATACGTGCAAGTAGCTAATCCGCCTACAGCAGATTTTAGCTATACGCGGGACGGACTCCTCGTCAATTTCACCAATCTCAGTACAGAGGTATCAGACTATCTCTGGGACTTTGGTGATGGCCAGTCAAGTAATGAAGAAAATCCATCTCACCTGTATGCTACAGACGGAAGCTATGAAGTGACACTTACAGTAGCTAATGCTTGTGGTCAAGTGGAATATAGCGAAATCATCACAGTAGGGACACCGCCTACGGCTGATTTTGAAGCAGATGAGCCAGAAGGCTGTGCCGAGCACACCGTCAATTTTACCAATCTTTCTTCTATAAATGCTACTGATTTTACCTGGGAGTTTCCAGGAGGAAATCCCGCGACTAGCTCAGCCTTTGAGCCTACAGTGGTCTACTCAGAGGCGGGTACATATAGCGTGACGCTCACGGCAAGTAACTCTGATGGTAGCGATACTAAGACAATCACTGATTACATCATTGTCTCAGATATACCTATTGCTGCATTTGACTTTGCAATAGATGAGCTGACTGTGGCTTTTATCGATGAGTCTGAGGGTGCGGATACATATCTCTGGGACTTTGGAGACGGCACTACAAGCACAGCTAATCAGCCTACCCATACGTATGCAAGTGACGGCACATACACAGTCACGCTCACAGTAGAGAATGAATGCGGACAGGCCACTACATCTCGTGTAGTCACGATCAGTAATTTCCCTGTCGCCAATTTCACGGCAGATGAGCCAGATGGCTGTGTGGAGCATACAGTTGTCTTCACCAATCTTTCCTCATCGAATGCTGAGAATTTCCTATGGACATTTGAAGGTGGCACCCCTGCTACGTCCACGGAGGAGAATCCAGTAGTCATCTATGATGTGGCAGGCACCTATGATGTGGAGCTCAGAGCTAGTAATGGTGAGGGCGAGGACGTGATAGTCAGAGAAGATTATATCATAGTAGGTGATATACCTATGGCAGATTTTAGCCTAGTCTCTGATGAGTTAGAATTTACCTTCACTAATCTAAGTACAGGCGCCACAGACTATGAGTGGGACTTCGGCGATGGAAACTCGAGTGAAGAGGCAAATCCTGTCCATACCTACGCATCTCCTGGCAACTATCTAGTGACACTAGTAGTCACGAATAGCTGTGGTACAGATTTCAGAAACATGCAGGTCTCTATCATAGATCAGCCCATAGCTGACTATGCACAAGATGTGACAGAAGGATGTTTGCCGCTAGTGGTGCAATTCACTGATAGGAGTAGTGAAAATACGCAGGAGGTACGTTGGTCATTTCCAGGTGGTACACCTAGTACAAGTACAGATCGGAATCCTACAGTGACATACAGTGCACGCGGAAGCTATGATGTCACGCTCATAAGTTTCTCGAGCAATGCATCTGATACCCTTACAGTCACTGATGCAGTCATCGTCCAAGACGTGCCTGTGGCCGATTTTTCTGATATAAATAACGGCCTAGTCATTGACTTTGTCAATGAGTCGATTGACGGGCAGACCTATCTGTGGGATTTTGGTGATGGAACCAATAGCAATGAGGAAAATCCGACTCACACCTATGAGCTCAATGGAGACTACGTCGTCTGCCTAGACGCAGTAAATGACTGCGGAGATGATAGGATCTGCAAGACCATAAGCACGGCTATAGCACCTATAGCGGGTATAGGCAGCAATGTGCAGAGTGGATGTGTAGCTCTCACAGTAGAGTATAGCGATCAATCACAGGGAATGCCAGATAGCTGGCTATGGACTTTCCCAGGTGGTGAGCCCTCTACGAGTACGGAGCAAAATCCTACCGTGGTCTACTCAGAGTCTGGTACATACAGTGTCACGCTGTCCGTGACCAATGCTCAAGGAACTCAGGAGCAGACATTTACTGATTATATCATCGTTTTTGATGATCCTATGAGCGAGTTTACCGTGGATATCGATGCTCTTACCGTTCAGTTCACTGATGCGAGCGTGGATGCAGATAGTGTGCACTGGGACTTTGGAGATGGAAATGGTAGCAATATAGAGTCACCGAGTCATGAGTATATGAGTACAGGTGACTACACTGTCACGCAGTATGTCTATAATGTGTGCGGTGTGGATTCCTCGAGTCAGGTGATTTCCGTCATGTCTACTTCTACTCAGGATATCAGCTCTCAAGCGAGCATAGATCTGTATCCCAATCCTACAAGTGACCTCTTCACCGTGAAAGGAGATCTTGAAAGCGATATGCAGCTGATGGGTATGGATGTTCTGGATATATATGGACGCATAGCGCTATCGCAATCCATGGACTATACGGGAGCATTTACGCACGGTGTAGATGCATCTCATCTGACACCTGGAACCTACCTGGTAGTCTTGCGTACGACGAGTGGAGTGATCATCAAGAAACTAATTCGGTCTCAGGCATCGCAGTAGGCCATCAGTGGATCTGGTGAGCATATCATAGAGCGACTATGAAAATATCCTGGCGCATCAGCAAGCGACCATGCAACGTATGATCATAGTGACTTGCCTTGGGGTTGGCATTCTCACGGTGCGCGTCGCTCTACCTTTGTAGCTGTGAATTATCTACGGTATATCCTCGTCTGTACGTCTATATGTGCCACGCTGGTAGCGAGTGCACAGTGCTGCGTGGAAGGTAACTTCGACATACGCGACTTTAATGTGACGAGGATAGATCTGGAAGTGACTGGAGCTGTCCTGGATGATCTGAGTGATCCTGATCAGGGAGTATGTCGCGTGAGCGTAGAGTTTCAGCATCAGTTTTTAGGAGATCTCATCATAGAGCTCCAGTCGCCATCTGGTAGAGTAGTACCGTTGATAGGACCTGGTGGGACCAATGGTTCTGGTTTCACAGATTTCACAGTGTGGGACGTAGACTTTGTGCCATGCGGCTTTCCTGCTGACCCAGACGAGGGATTTGATCCTGAGTGGGATAATGATCAAGCCTGGGGGATACTCGGCAATTACAGTGGTGCCTATTATCCGTTCTTATCCTGTCTAGAGACATTTAATTCGGGGCCAGTCAATGGTACCTGGCAGCTAATCATTACGGACACGAGGCAATTTGATCTGGGTCAGCTCTTTAAATTCCGCATCGAGTTTTGCAACGGCGAGGGGCTTACTTGCGACCAGTGCTTTGAGTGCAACGCACAGGCAGGGCAGCTACTAGATACGGCTTATGCGTACTGCAGTGTGGACCCGAGCGATAGTTTTGTCCCCGTCATAGTGGATAGCACCACGAGCGATCCTGAGGAATTCGTAGAGACTTTGCTTCTTCTACAAGGCGATACCCTGGTACGATATGCGGATTCTGGAAGGATCGACTTAGATCTAGCTGTGGGCGAGTACGAGATTTGCAGCTTTCAGTATGCGCGGGAGGATAGTATGTTCATCCCGAGCATAGGAGATAGCATATTACCGCTAATCTTCCAGGATTCGCTTGCATCTGGAGATGCGGGATACTGTGCAGACTTAGGACCACGCTGTGTGCCTCTCACGATTGCTGCCCCACCAGACACGATGTTTATCCGAGAGGAACTCTGCTCTGGAGATACACTTGATATCGGTGGGCAATTGATAGATAGTGCGGGGACATACATTGCCAGCATAGTGGGTGAGCTATGTGATACCATAGTCGCTCTTGTGGTCAGTGAGAATAGGATAGATCGAGAGATTGAGATCTTGCTTAGCGACACTTGTAGGAGACTCACTGCATTTTCTGTGGATGTCAGCGGCATAGACTCTGTGCTGTGGTCACTTGATGATCGCGACATTTCTCGGGCGACGAGAGATTCTGTGACGGGAAGTGGTGAGCTGTGCCTTACGGTGTACGATGGGGCTTGCAGCTCGATGGTCTGTGATACCATCAGTTTTGGGACTGGCGGTGCTGTGCAGATCAGTGGAGATACGCTGCTGTGTCCAGGAGATAGCATACTCTTGATGGCGAGCTCGGGATTTACAGACTATACATGGTCTACGGGAGCTATAGGTGACAGCACCTGGGTATCTGAAGCCGGTCGCGTGACACTACAAGCAAGGGATGCTGCTGGATGCGTCAGTATAGATCAAATAGTGATAGAGCAACTCATCACGACACCAGTGGAGATCAATGGTGATAGCCTCATCTGCTCTGATGATGTGACAGAGCTGCAGATAGACGGGGCCATCTACACAGATATTCTATGGATGCCGGGTGATGCGTCGAGTGCTTCCATATCCGTGGATACCGCTGGAGTCTATAGAGTGTCCGCAATTGATACCCAAGGCTGTCAGGTGCAGGGTGTAGATACTGTGACAGTGATTCCGTCCCTTGTATTGGATATTGAGAACCTTCTACCCGTATGCGCCATGGATGCGGAGCGTGGCTTACTAGACTTGAGAGATGCTTTCATCAGTGGAGATACTGTGGGGGTATTCAGTGATATAGATGCTTCTGGAGCGGAGGGAATTTTACCGATTTTGGATTTTGAGGATGTGATACCAGGTATTTATCGCTTTGGATTCACTACGAGTGCTGCTGAGCCGCCTTGCGGCGAAATACGTGATACCTTCCTCGTAGAGGTATTCGACTGTAGCTGTCCCATCTTGAGGATCACGGCAGACACCGTTCGCATTTGCCCGAAAGGGCCCTCATCCCTAGACTTATCAGACTTCCTGCTATCTGACAGTATAGGTGCCTGGTCTATCATAGATGCACCAGTAAATAGCTCAGCAAGTATAGATATGGACAATCTGCTCTATGGGGACACGGACTCTGGCATCCATCTCTTGACCTACTCGATCCGTCCAGCTATGGCTAGTTGTCGAGACACGGATAGCCTATATGTCCTGGTGGGAATGCCTACGGAGCTTGGTGTCGATCCTGCTATACTCCGCTACTGTCAGGGAAGGGATACAAGTCTCTTTCTAGAGGATTTTTTGATGAGTGCTAGTGACCTAGAAAGATGGTCTTACTCTGGTCCTCAAGGAGATATATCAAGCGCATTTGACGAAACTACCTCGGTACTCAGTGTCGCTGCATTGATGCCTGGTGATCACCTTTTTTCTGCGATTTCTATAAGTGATGGCATATGTCCAGCAGACACTCTGGAGATCGATGTACAGATCATCGCTAGTGTAGCGCTGCAGCTGAGTCAGGATACTGCGCTCTCCTGTGAGACGCAACAGGTCCTACTGACGAGCGACGCTATGGGTGTCACCGTGGCATGGTCTAGTGGGGAAGGGCGTATACTGGGTGATACAGTAGGATCGCAGATACTGATACAGGGCCCGGGCACGTACATAGCAAGCGCGAGCCTAGGTGGAGGCTGTAGTGCTCTAGACTCTGTGGTGGTGGTGCTGGAAGAGAATTTCCCACAGGGACAGTATACAGCCTCGCAGAGACTCTGTCCAGGAGCTACTGACGGATCTATCGTCATAGATACTGTGACGGGTGGATCAGGTGTGGTCAATCGGTTTCTGGATCAAGTCCAGATCTTCACGGATACCATTACTGATCTAGCACCAGGAGAATACATCTTCTCTTACATAGATGAGCTGGGGTGTACCTCCAGTGACACCGTGGTGATAGGCTTGGCAGATCCTGATAAGGGGATCAATATCACGGGTGATTCTCTCATACTTCCTGGCACCATAGGACGATATACTATATCTGTAGAGAGCGCAAGCCCTAGCGATAGTATACAGCTGCTCCTAGACGGTGATGAGATTGATGGTCCGCTGAGTATGATAGAGCTGGAGATTCTCCGTGCGAGCTTGCTGACCGCCATCCTCGTGGATAGCGATGGCTGTGTCTACAGTGATAATCTACAGATAGAGATCATCAATCCAGAGCAATTCTACGCCCCCAATGTCTTCAGTCCTAATGGTGATGGTGTCAACGATCTATGGACCTTGTATGCACTTCCAGACTACTGGCAGATCACCCGTTTCCAGATCTATGATCGCTGGGGTAATCTGATGTATCAGTCACAGGGAGGACAGCCTGGAGAGGAAGATTGTAGCTGGGATGGAAATTATCGTGGTGCATTAGCGCCCAGTGATGTATACATTTACCAGGTGCAGTTACTAGGTGTGGCTGGGCAACAAAGAGTGCTGTCTGGTGATCTCACACTTGTACGCTAAAGTATGCTATGACAAGATTTCTACTCATCCTACTCGCAGTCGGTCTATCAGCCACGATATATGGGCAGTGTGGCGATCCAGCCCCTTGCTCAGAGTGTGGTGAATCACCTGACTGTATCCTGTGTGACATAGGTATCCTGGATGGATACTGCTATACACTTCCGCTTGAGAATCAGGCCGAAGGGCTCGTGGGATGCGCCATGAATGTATTTAACAATGATCGCTGGTTTGGATTTATAGCCAGCGGCACATTTGTAGAGCTAGAGATCACCGCGTCCAATTGTCAAGGACTGAACGGCAACTTTGGCGTACACGGCGGGCTATATGGTACCTGTGTAGGTGATGTGGTTGATGTGCAGTGCGCATGTGTCAATGGCACCTTCACACTACAAGGAGCCACTTCACCAGGCCAGACCTATTGGATAGGTCTGGATGGATGCAGTGGAGACATCTGCGATATCAGTGTAGCTGTGATCCGCGGGGCAGGAGGATTTACTCTAGATGATCCCGAGCGGATAGAAGGGCTGACTGCAAGCGATGATCCTCTCGAGATATGTTGGGGCTATGAGGGCTACACCTTTACCGTAGATAATGTATTTGGTGCACAGCAGTATGAGTGGATCCTTCCTGACGGCTCAGTCATCATACAGGATGGTAATACCAGTCCGCCAGTGGATTTTCCTGATCTGGGTACATTCCAGGTATGTGCTAAAGCTCTGCACGCCTGCGATACCTCAGAGCAGACATGTATCAGTGTAGTCACCGTTCCACTACCGCCAGACAGTATCTACATGGAGCTGTGCGAGAGTGATCCATGCATCCCATTTGCTGATGGTGGATGCTACAGTGAAACAGGTTTCTATGATGTACAGCTCAGAGATGCTAATGGATGTTTCTTTGACAGGACTCTCGAGATCTTGGCTATCCCAGAAAATGATACATTTCTCTATGTAGTCATCTGCGAGCAAGATGCACCGCATGTCCTTCCTGATGGCGATGCTGCCTTTGATCCAGGACCGTACAACACTACAATCCAAAATGCCTTTGGCTGTGATTCTTTCATCGTGACGGAACTTGCGATCCTTGATGGCGAGGTGAGTATAGGTGATATACTCTGCGAGGACGGAGTATTCACGATCATAGGCGTTCTTGATCGAAATCCTTATGTGACGGATTTCACTGCGGTATGGAAAGACGAGGACGGCAATGTCGTAGCTGATAGTCTCGTACTCTCAGTGACAGAAAATGGTGAGTATCGCCTATGCACTACGATAAGTGCGCTAGACGTAGACGATGATTTTACTGTCACGTGCCGGCTGCCTGACCTCATCATAGAGGTGGCTGACTCGCTCCTCCTACCACAGCCTGTGGACAGTTTATTTGGTCCTACGGTGTTCTGCGAAGTAGGTATTCAGGGCTACCGGGTAGATACAGTGTCAGGCACAGAAGAGTACGTATGGACAGTGCCTCCGGGTGCTGTGATTTTGGATGGAGATGGATCCGATTCTATCACACTAGATCTCACCAGTGCAAGCAGCGGACCACTCTGTGTACAGTTGCTCAATGGTTGTGGCCTAGGTACTCCTGCGTGTCGGGATGTGCTGATCGTAGAGGATCTGACAGCAGATGCTGGGCAAGACTCCTCATCCTGTGGACTGACGGCCAGTCTAGCGGCAAGCTTACAAGGTAATGCAGGTGTGTGGACTATGATCTCAGGACCTGGCACTGCGTCGATAGATGATGCTGGTCTACCTATGACATCCGTATCAGTGACACAGCTAGGTATCTATGAGTTTATGTGGCTGGATAGTGCAGGATCGTGTAATGATCGTGATACTGTACAGATCAGATTCACTGATATTCCGATTTTGGCAGACTCTACAGTTTATCGATGTGATAGTCTGGGTGAGACGTATATCGTTCTTGCACGAGTATTAGGAGGTACGCCGCCTTATAGCGTGGAGTTGCCCTGGGCCATCACCGCTGATGGTATGCTGAGCTCTGGTGACATAGCTAGTGGTGACAGTTTCCGTGTGGAAGTATATGATGCACTTGGATGTGGTCCCGTGATTTTGACAGGTGAGCGGTCCTGTGATTGTCTCACTTCTGCTGGTCGTATGGCAAGTGATACACTTCAGGTTTGTCAAGGCGAAGATGCTCTTGGCGCCTATAGTGCCGCTGGTGAATTCATAGATCCCAATGACACCGCTTACTACGTGCTACATACCTCAGCTCATGACAGTCTGGGAAGTGTGTTGGCGAGCAATGATGCGCCAGTATTTGGCTATGAGGATATATACCCGATAGACAGCATCTTTTATATCAGCCGAGTAGTGACTGATATCGATTCACTCGGTCGACCTAATATATTCTCGCCATGTCTCTCAGTGAGTCCTGGACAGCCTGTGATCTGGCGGGCTATTCCGACGGCAGATGCTGGTATGGATGAGAATCTATGTGAGTTTACCTATCAGCTCATGGCTTCCACCAGCGTAGGCAGCGGTACATGGGAAGTCGTGAGTGGGTCTGGAGATGTATTTTTTAGTGATGAGACTGATCCTCGAGCCATCATAGATCTGATAGTGTATGGGGAGTATGAGCTGACATGGACAGAGACTAACTACGGCTGTACAGATGTAGATACCGTCCATCTTGATTACAGGGATGTACCTCGATTTGACACTGTATCTACTAGATATGTCTGTGATGCCGCTAATACTGAGTATACGATCATCGTGGATATCCTAGGAGGAGACGCGGGCAGCATAGAAGTCGTTGGAGTCACGGGTACACTGAGTGGATTGACGTATACGACGGATCCCATCGCGTCAGGAGATACCGTGTCTCTGATGGTCTATGACCAGTTTGCCTGTGACACGAGCGTGATATCACTGAGTCACGATTGTCCGTGTATCAGTACTGCTGGCGAGTGGGAGATATCGTCTCAGAATCTTTGCGAAGACCAATCTAGTACTCCGACTTATAACAATGACCTGGAAGTGCTCGACGGAAATGATGCCGTGAGCTATATTCTCGTCAGCGACAGTGCTGATGTCACTACATCGCTCCTGATCACATCGGAGACAGCGGAGTTTGTCTTTGATCCGGCAACCATGAGCTATGAGACAAGCTATTACATCTATGCCGTAGTAGGCGATGAGCTGGTGAGTGGTCTAGCAGATCTCACCAGCCTATGCCTTGACTATAGTGAAGCTCACGTAGTCAGATGGTTTCAGACACCTGATCCAGTCATAGCTGCATCTGCGTCAGAGATCACTTGTGGAGCAGATCCTCTAGTCCTATCGGTGGCCGCGGATATAGATGCAGCACTAGACTACCAGTGGAGTAGTGTAGATGGTCTCATAGTGGGAGATGCTATGAGCGACAGTATAGAGGCAGGAGCTCCTGGCTGGTACTATCTTGCGTCTATGAATGGACCGTGTAGTGCCATCGATAGTATACAGATCACCAGCAGTCAGATACTGCCATCTATCACACTGGGTGAAGATCAGATCATCACATGCAGTAGATCTGAAGTGCCTCTGTCAGCCATAGCTAGCTCGCCGAGTGGACGCCTGAGGTATACATGGACGGATGATTTCGATGCAGAAATCTCTACGGACAGCGTGACCATGGTGACATCTCCAGGTATATATACCGTGACGGTACTGGATGAATTGACAGAGTGTACTGCGAGTGCCTCGCTGCGCGTATCCATTGATACCACAGCGCCTTTCATCGTATTTCCTACTATCGAGTCGCTCACATGTAGTGATCGCACTGCAGTACTCTCGGCGGAGGGTAGTAGCGCTGGCCCTAATTTTTCTCTCCTATGGACGGATGAGCAAGGAGTACCGATCGATACAGAAAACCTAGCGATCACGGTCACTCGTACTGGTACCTACACACTAGAGATCACTAACTCGGTCAATGGATGCAGCACTAGACGTACAGTAGACATCGTAGAACGCGGCAATACTCTCGTGTCCATGGCGCTTGCTATCTCACAGATCAGCTGCTACGGGGCAGATGATGGAGTCGTCCAAGTCGTAGCAGTGATAGGCGGTGCAGAGCCTCTGAGCTATAGCTACGATGGAGGAATGAGCTTTTCGTCCGCCACTTCATTGCGGGACTTAGCTCCAGGAAGCTATGAAGTCATCGTACGTGACGCAGAAGGCTGTACCCTGAGAGAGATTGTAGATGTTGTAGAGCCAGATCTGCTGGAAGTCGACATAGGGCCAGATGTAGAGTTGCTCGTAGGTGATGATGCGCAGGTAGTGGCTGAGATATCAACTGCCATAGCGGCGATTGCAGACATCAGCTGGAGTGGTACGAGCGGGATAGAGTGCCTCACTGATGACTGCGCGAGCATAAGTATAGCGCCTCAGAGCTCTAGCTTGCTGATGGTCAGAGTCACAGATGCCAATGGATGCATCGCTGAGGATCAGATCGCTGTGATCGTAGATCAGTCCCGTGATATCTACATTCCCAATGTCTTCAGCCCCAATGGTGACGGAGTCAACGACCTGCTGGGCGTCTATGCTCAGCGCAATGCAGAGCGAGTTGTATATTTCAAACTGTATGACAGATGGGGTAATCTAGTCTATGATGCGAGGGACTTTCGTCCAAATGCGTCTGAACTAGGATGGGACGGGCGGTACAAAGGCGAAGAGCTCAACCCCGGCGTATACACTTATATCACCGAGGTAGCTTTTATGGATGGCTTGGTCAAGCAGGTAAGTGGAGATGTGACACTAGTGCGCTGAGCGCATTAGTACAGTCTTAACCGTAGACCGATCTGTGTTCAATACCATTGGCGCTCGACGCATCTAGTAACTCGCCAGAGTCATCGGATGATAGCCTCGTCTATCTAGTGCGACCGTCAGGAGTGATTCTGAGACCCCATTGCATCCATTCACCCAAGGTGCTAGTACTCACGATATTGATGCTCGATTACAACTTTGATGCGCGGGACGACACTTTATACAATTCCAAAGCAGCGTTATGTCTCTTAGATTCATCTCTATGACGTAATATCATTCAGATGTTTAATTAGATTAGCGTGACTTGACTACTTTTAGCGCGCTTAACAAAGAACCAAGACTATGGGGAAGTTTTATCGTATTTGTTGTCTGGGAATCCTGAGTCTGCTTGCGGGATTCCACGTGTGTCAAGCCCAGGATCCAAGCACTATGTGCGAGACAGCACCTATATTTTGCGATCTGAATGAGCTGGATTCTTATACATTCAGCATGTCCGATATACCTACCGCACCTGTTCCAGATCCTCTTTGTCCTGACGGTAATGGCTTTGCCAATAATATGAACTGGTTTGCCTTCGTAGCGCAAAGTAGTCCTGTAACCATCGAGGTGATACCGAGCAACTGTAATGTGATCGATCAAGGCAATGGCCCACTGACAGGTATACAAGTGGGCATCTATGAAGATTGTGACTATGCTAATGCGATCTTCTGCAATCCCGTGTGCTCCACTGCTCCTACTATAGTCAATACACCTGTAGAGATAGGTGAGGTCTATCATATCTTTCTCGATGGATGCGGAGGCTCTGTATGTGATATAGAGATCAATATCATAGGCGGAGGAGGTGATGTCACTCTAGATGATCAGATGACCATCAACGATGAGACACCCTCTGGTCGTATTGAAGTCTGCCGCAGCAGCGTCCCCTTTGAGCTATTCACTAATGAGTCCAATATATCAGATGCTGAATATGTATTTACGCTTCCTGATGGATCCGAGGTCAATAATGGGACTAATCCAGTCATCACATACACATTTGACACAGAAGGAGACTTTAATGTGTGCGTGTTTACACAGTATGCTTGTGACACACTTGACACTCGACTTTGTGTGCCTGTAAGGGTAACCCAAGCCCCAGATGAAGATACAGAGGTCACCTTCTGCGAAGGCGATACTGAAACTCTAGATGGCTACACTATGAATGGTGGACCTATCACAATTACCGAAGGCGGGCTCCAAAGCTTTACAGACGTACTCAATATGGCTAATTGCCTTATCACCCTAGAAGTAGATGCCACAGTCATAGAGGAAAATGATGAAAATCCTACCATTATAGATACAGTCCTTTGCGTAGAGGACGGGCCATTTACCTTGGCAGACGGTACTGTGGTAGAAGAATGCACCATGATGGATGTCATGATTCTCACGCCAGCGGGATGCGACAGCTTCCTCATGTATGATATCACATATCTTGACGGCTCTATAAGACAAGTAGGAGATGTGATGTGTAATAATGGTATCTACACCATAGATGCCATTGCAGAGCAGAGCGGAGGATCATGCAATCCCGCTACGGTCAACTATCAGTGGCTGGACCCAGACGGTAACGAGATACCAGGTGCCACCATGCCAACTCTCAATGTGGAGGTGGTGCCTCCAGGTGGTAGCTATACGGTGACCGCCTCTCTAGAGCTCGATGGGGTGACATGCGATCTCAGCCCCGTCACCATTCCTGTCAATACAGCTGACTTTCTACCTCCGACGCCCACAGAGATCATAGGTGCGGACGACGTATGCCTGGGTGATGTAGAAACATATACGATATCAAGCATTGGAAATGATATCATAGATTATCAGTGGACTGTGCCAGTAGGTGCAATCATTACGGAGGGTCAGGGACTGGTAACGATCACGGTGGACTTCAGCTTTTCTGAAAGTGGACAAGTGTGCCTGCAAGGAGCATTCAATGCTTGTGGCACCTTCTTGGATGGTCCTGTATGTATAGATGTGACGGTCAATCCACCTCCCATACCCAATGCTGGTGAAGACCGTACATTCTGTGGCACTGATACAGTGGTGACACTAGAAGCAGAGCTCAATGGAGATAATGGTCAATGGACCGTAGTGGACGGCCCTGGAAGCGTAATCTTCAGCGACCCCTCCATGCCCAATAGTACGATGACCGTTACCGAACCCGGGTCATACCTGCTCGCGTGGACGGACAGATTCGGTGACTGCGGAGCAGAAGACCAAGTGATCATCACTTTCTTTGAGCAACCTAGTGCAGGTGCACTGTCTGAAGATTGTACGAGCGGAGCCAATTACGTCTTGACATTTGATATCGAAGGTGGTATGGAACCATTCACGGTATTGTCAGGCAATGGGTCTGTGACTGGAAGCCTATTCACCTCGGATGTCTTACTAGCAGCAGACAGCTATATAGTCACTATAGAAGACGCCAACGGCTGCTTGGTGGAAGTAGCGAGCGGACCAGTCGACTGTGATTGCAACAACATGGCCGGTACTATGAGCGACGAGCTACTTACCGCATGTGTAGACGAGACTGTACAAGCTGTATATAATGATGATGCAGTGCTTGATGGTGATGATAGCACAGCCTACATACTCCATACTAATTCTGGTCTACTACTCGGTGATATCATCGATATCAATGATACGGGAGAGTTTGCCTTTATTCCTGACAATATGGAGCCTGGAGTGACCTACTACATCAGCTTCGTAGCGGGCAATGACACCACGGGGATGGATGACTTTGACAGGACCAATTGCCTCGCAGTAGCACAGGGGCAGCCCGTGATATGGTATGCCTATCCAGAAGCGGATGCGGGTGCTGATGTAATGCAGTGCGAGGCTTCTCTACAGCTCGCTGCGGTCCGCAGCACAGGTGTAGGACGGTGGATCAGTCTCACTGGTCCAGGTGCTATTACCATATCAGATAGTACAGAAGCGGTTGCCACTTTCGGCGCTGACGCTCCAGGTGTCTATGAGCTGGTGTGGCTCGAGGATAACAATGGATGTACCGATCAAGATACTGTGCTCATAGAGTTTTACGAGATACCAGAAGCTGTCAATATACTGACGGAGTGCAACCAAGCCGCTGACCAGTTTGTGCTATCCTTTGAGATATCTGGCGGTACGGCTCCTTATACTATAGTAAGAGGTGGCGGCACTATCACTGGTAGCACCTATACATCAGATGTGCTACCCAAAGACACCAACTATGACGTCGTCATAGAAGATGCTAATGGCTGTGAGATAGTGCCCGTGACTGGGATAGAAAGTTGTATCTGCGAAAGTGAGGTAGGGACTATGGATCAGACTCGTCTAGATCTATGCGAAGACGAGCTCAGCTCTATCATCTATGATCCGACCAGCGAGATGTATGACGGCGATGATACCACCAGCTTTGTACTTCACAGTAGTGGAACTTCGACACTCGTAGATATCATTGCAGTGAACTCTACGGGTGCATTTAATTTTAATCCCGCGACTATGGTCTATGAGCAGACCTACTTTGTAAGTGCTATCGTGGGTGATAGAAATGGTGACTTTGTCAATCTGCTCGATGGATGCCTGGTAGCAGCTGTGGGTACACCTGTACGGTGGTTTGAAAATCCTACAGCCGACGCAGGAAATACAGCCCGCACGTGTGACTTTGAATTTGATCTAGCAGCGATACCATCCGTGGGGACAGGATCCTGGAGATATATTGACGGTCCAGCGGCATCTGTAAACTTTGATAATCCAAGTAGCGCCACTAGTGGTACGACTGGAACGGACCAATTTGGCGATTACAGATTTGAATGGACAGAAAGTAACAATGGCTGCATAGATCGTGATACGGTGACGGTAACAGTGGTTGACTTCCCTATGGTGGATGAAACTGAGATACTGTACACCTGTAATGATGCCAATACATCTTACAGAGTTCGATTCCCAATTACTGGTGGTGATCCAGGTTCCTATGATTTTGAATCGACTAATGGTGGCACAATCATAGGAGGCAATTTCGTCATTGCAGGTGGTGTGGC
>JAHDBH010000111.1:4186-7214 GCA_020630495.1 Saprospiraceae bacterium | reverse complement strand
AAGCGCTCACATTCACAAATTAAAAAGGATAACCGATCGCCAAGTTGAGATTGGCGTTTCTGAGATTAAGGTCATTAATTCCTCTGAGTACGATATGGCTTTCTGTATCTGGATCTGGGAATGGACTACGGAGCTTATAGCCTAGATCTACTCGTAATATGAAGAATTTAAAATCTGTACGCAGGCCAAAACCCGTGCCGAGCGCTACTTGATCAAGAAAGTTTCTGGAAAATGCTGCGCCTGGTCGTTCATCATTTACAGTCCATATATTACCGCCATCGAGGAAGAGTGCTCCTTCAAATAACCACCAGATGTCAAAGCGATACTCAATTCCAAACTCAAACAAGACATCCCCAGCCTGATAAAATGCAGAACGATTAGGGTCATCAGGATCTATGAAGGGATCTTCGTAGCCACCTGGACCTAGCTCCCTTTGCTGCCATGCGCGCACACTATTGGCCCCGCCTACTATGAACTGCGATATGTAAGGAACATTGATGGTAGTACTGAATTTCCCTGTACCGAATGGACGTACCACTCCCATGCCTATTCGAGCAGCGAGCTGCTGCTTCTTAAAAAACTCCTGCGTGGCTGACAACTCAAAGGAGACTTTAAAATATTGAGCTAGCTCGAGATTGGCAATCTCTACCGGTTTGCGAGCGCCACTGAGCAGCAAATTGAAAAGATGCACCTCCGCGCCTGATAGCTCAAAATCACCCTGAAAATTCCATGAGAAATTACTCGGAGATACACGGGACTGATACTGATAGCCAAATTTCTTAAAGATAAATCCCGTAATCAGTCGATCACGAAAGCTATTTTCGAGAAAGCGATTTACTTTAAATAAGCTGTCAGCTCTATTAAAAGTGGTAGGCTGAAAGAGGCTTATACTGGTCTGGGTATAGTCGATAGATCTCCTGCGATCTGGCCGCCAATTAAAGGAGTAGTCCGCATTGATAGAGTTGTATCTCCAGAAGTCTACCAGAAAATTGTAGTTGTACTGAAAATTAAACTGCGTAGTAGTACGCTCAGCAAATCTCTCAAATGATTCGTCAGACCAAATTACCTCTTTGCCTAGCTTGATATTCTTGACGCTCTTAAATATGCCGAGGCCATCCACAAATCTCGGGATCAGAAGGGTAGTCCCTACATCTACGTTGAGCGCATTGAACGCTTGATTTTGTCTCCGCAGGTCAAATTCTCCAAAGACATTGGCCGTGGTATTAAATAATTCTGATCCTTTAAAGAAATTACGATTAGTCAGTGCTAGACCTACACCACCACCTACTAGAAATCGGCGACTACCTATGGTAGCCAAGTTTCCTTCTATGTCGGGCTCTATGACCCATCGCTTGAGCTGTGGCGCAAGTTGGATGACGTAGTCAATTGTATCCGTCCCTTCTCGCGGACGCGATTTGACACTCACAAATCTGTAGGCAGAGAGATTGTTGAGGTTTTTGTAGGTACGATCTACTTGCTCTTTGTTAAATATCTGATGAGGCTCTATGACGATAGCATTGCGCAGTGCTGGTGCTCGTACGTAGCTCGTGTCAGGATCTATAAGGAACTGTAGTCCCTCGTACTCGTACATGACATCTCTCTGCTGCAGGATGGTGGGTTCGAAGTATGGATCCACGATGACATCACCAAAGTGATATATCTGATGCGGTATATCGGCCTCTTCCTTGATAGTCAATATGGCATGCAGCTCGTAACCATCGCGGATGAGCTCCAGCTTATCCAGGTCTTGACGCTGGATCTGTGCGTATCCATTGTTCTGTAAGAGCGTAACGATCCTATTGACTTCGGCAGAGTAGGTGGCTTGGGTAATAGGCTCTCCAGGTGCTATGAGAGCATCACCTCGGGAAGCTTCTAGAAGGCTAAGTATATCATCATTATCTGTCTTATACTCGATCGACTTGAAGGTGTATCGAGGACCAGGAATGACGGTATAGTCTACTTTAGCTTTTTGCCGCTTGACGGTGTCTTGATAGCTGGCCTCTGCCTCAAAATATCCGAGCGTGGAGAGATAATTAGCAAATGTGGTTACACTTGCACTAGAGAGAGTCGTATCGTAGATGGCAGGTAACTCATCGATCTGTCGCTTTCTCCAGCGGATGAATGCATTGTCCTTGCCAGTCTCCTGATTGCGAAAGTAGAAGTACTCTCGCGGCCAAAAGATAAAATTGGTATTGGGTGTCTGCTGATAGAGTGTCTTGAGAGCATTCGTAGTGGTACGACGATTATCTAGCTTACCATCTACCTCTAGCTGATTAGATACAAGCAAAGCCTGATCATCTTCCAGATACTTGGTGGTCTGGCAAGATGATAGCAGGGTGATCACTAGGAGACACCATAGCAGACAGTTCCATGGATTATGATGATGTAGCTCCGATTTAATAACTTCAGCCCTTATGATATCAAAAGTAAGAATTAAATACCTCCGTAGTCTACAACAGAAGAAGTACCGACAGGAGTACAAACGTTTTCTTATAGAAAGCACAAAGGTGGTCCATGAACTCATAAGAGCTGGGCATCCAGCCCTCCGCTCTATAGTGTGTGAGGAGTCTGCTATGATAGATCTGCCAGCTACAGACCTACCTGTCGATATAGCTACAGAGCGCGATCTCAAGGCTATCTCATCGCTCAAGACGCCAAGTCCGATCGTGGCGGAGTGCCACTTTCTGGAGACTGAACTCAGCCATCACGTGAGTGCGCTACGCGTGATCTATCTAGACGACTTACAGAATCCTGGAAACGTAGGAGCAATCTTGCGCACGGCCAATTGGCACGGAATAGACCTGGTCATACTATCTCCGCAGACCGTGGATCCCTACAATCCCAAGGTGGTCCAAGCGAGTATGGGTGCAATCTTTCATCAGGCCTGGTGCCAAGCTGCCGTAGAAGATCTAGAAATCTTACATGTACCATGCTATGCTGCTCATATGGATGGCGAACACTATCGCCAGGTAGATCTCTCGGCAGCCTGCATAGTGATAGGAAATGAAGGAAATGGCGTGAGCCAATC
>JAHDBH010000111.1:0-4086 GCA_020630495.1 Saprospiraceae bacterium | reverse complement strand
ATACCGCTCACGCCGTATTCGCGTGCAGCGGGGCAGTTCCACTTCTCTAGATGGCTCACGTGGTGATCCCACTTGAGATTATCTTTCTCTATGGCTTGTAGCCATCTGTTTTTCTGACGTTCTTTCTGCTGGGCAATTTGATCTTCAGACAAGCCTTTCATCCTGCGCAGATCTGGACCATCTAGTGATACACTGTAGACAGTGAAGCCATCGTCCTTATACTTGTCATAGACTGATACTACGTGTGGATTGGCTCTGCGGCATGGCCCACACCAGCTCGCCCAGAAGTCTACGAGCACCACTTGACCTTTGAGATCAGAGAGTGATCTGGTAGCGCCATCAGGCATAGGCATAGATATATCTGGTGCAGGCTGGCCTACCTGGATCTTTTGATCACGGCGCGCTTTGGCTATTGCCTTGTCCAGTTTGGTGATCTCAGCTTGATAGGCAGCGATGTAGTCCGATTCTGGCTGTTGCTTTTCTAGTTTTTGGAGGGCTGTCTTGTGCATATCGATCGCCTGTGGTGCAAAGCGAAATTTGTCTACCACAAACTGCATGGCGGCATATCCATTTTCCATGTTCTTTACCAGATCAAGATAGTCAGCCGCAGATTTCATAGTCTGAGATTTCTGCAATGCTTCAAGATACTCGGCCGTGGCAGGACTATTTTCTACCGTATATTTTTTATCATTGAGCTGGAGTAGGTCACCGCGCAGAGTCACTGCCTTGCTCGGATCGTCTAGGATGAGACTGGCTTTCTGACGTCCGATACGTAGGCTATACACGCCAGGCTCCATGGCTTGCTCTGGGGCAAAGGAAAATTCTCCGTTGGTATTGGTTTCCGTTTTCTCCATCACTCGGCGCTGGTCTAGGATGAGCTGATCTAGAAAGACAGGTAGAGAAGAGGCACCAGTAAGTGCGCCATAGACTCCAGGCTGCGTATCTGTCTGACAAGACACGGCGATGAGAGCAGCGAATAGGAGATAGTAACAATATTTCATAGCTTGTGGATTGCTTAAGATGTGGCTAATGTGTGGGCAAGCGCGTGGCTATACCTATCTGTCCAATCATTTATCTTACCATAGGTTTCACCATCGATAGTGAGTTCACAGTCCTTAACAGACCCTATCTCACGATAAGGGAAGTTAGCCTCTTCTAGAAGTGATTCCAGTCTGTCTTTATCAGATGCGGAGATGCTGATGACGATCCTGCTCTGGCTTTCGCCAAAAAGAAATGCGTCTTGTCTCATGGACTTGTCAGTGGTAAGATCAAAGCCGCATTTGCCAGACATGGCGCACTCTAGCAAGGATATAAAAAGTCCACCCTCACTCACGTCCTGGATGCTGCGCAGGATCTGTGATTGATGAAGGCTGCGAATGACGCCATGCAAGGCTAGCTCTTCCTCCAGATGAAAGGTAGGTGCTGGACTATGCTGGACGCCGTGGCAGCTCATGAGATACTCACTGCTGCCTAGATCCTCGCGTAGATGACCGATCACATAGATCAGATCACCTACTTCCTCAAATGCTAGACTACTCCTATGCTGTCCATCCTGTACGAGCCCTATCATACCTATCGTGGGCGTAGGGCGCACGGGCTCCGCTGTATCTTCTAGGACAGTATGGTTATAGAAACTGACATTGCCACCAGTGACGGGCGTATCAAGGGCTCTGCAGGCTTCGCCCATACCTTTGATGGCCTCTGCGAACTGGTAGAATACCTCAGGATTGTAGGGATTACCAAAGTTGAGACAGTTGGTGATGGCAAGTGGCTCTCCACCTGCGCAGACGATATTCCTCGCTGCTTCACATACTGCTATCATCGTACCTTTCTTGGGATCGGCATATACATAGTTGGAGTTACAATCAGTGCTGATGGCGAGGTTCATTCCCGTGCCTTTGAGTCGGATCACGGGGCATGGTCCTGGCTGTGTGGTGGTTGTATTGTTGGTCCTCACGGTGTGATCATATTGTCGATAGATCCATTGTTTGCTCGCGACAGTGGGAGATCCTGCGATCCGCCATGCATGCTCACGACAGCTGCTGGGTACGGCGATGTCATTTGGCCGAAAGGCCTCTATATCATCCATATACGCTGGTCGCTTCGTCTCCCGATCATAGATGGGTGCACCTCCGCCGAGTACGAGACTGTCCGCTGGCACATCTGCCACGATCTCGCCGCCCTGGGAGTAGCGCAGGCGACCTGTATCTGTCACTACGCCGATCTCCGCACAGTGCAGATCCCACTTGTCAAATACGGCAAGGAGTGCATCTTCTTTACCTTTCTCACAGACCATGAGCATACGCTCTTGGCTCTCGCTCAGCAGTATCTCAAAGGGCTGCATCCCCTGCTGGCGAGTAGGTACTTTGTCGAGGTCTATGTCCATGCCCGTCTCACTCTTGGCACTCATCTCAGAGCATGAGCAAGTGATCCCAGCGGCACCCATATCCTGGACACCCACCAGAGCGCCTGTAGCGATAGCCTCCAGCGTTGCCTCCAGTAGTAGCTTTTCTTGAAATGGATCTCCGACCTGTACAGCTGGTAGATCTTCTGCACTATTTTCGGTGAGATCTCCACTGGCAAATGTGGCTCCGTGGATCCCATCTCTGCCTGTAGCTGATCCTACGATAAATACAGGATTTCCTGGTCCATCTGCTACCGCTGAAGCTGTCTCGCCATGCTTCACCAGGCCTACGCTCATGGCATTGACCAAGATATTTTGCTGATAGCAGGGATGAAAATATACTTCTCCACCCACCGTGGGCACGCCGAGGCAATTACCATAGTCACCGATGCCACTGACGACACCCTTTACGAGACGCTTCATGCGAGGCGTATCTGGTACACCAAATCTCAGGGAGTTCATAGCTGCTATAGGGCGAGCGCCCATGGTAAATATATCACGATGGATACCACCTACACCCGTGGCGGCACCCTGATAGGGCTCTATGGCGCTGGGATGATTGTGGCTCTCGATCTTAAATGCACATGCGAGGCCATTTCCCAGATCTACGAGTCCCGCATTCTCCTCACCTGCGCCTACGAGGAGCTTCTCGCCATCCCGAGGTAGGGTCTTGAGATGCTTGATGGAATTCTTATAGGAGCAGTGCTCAGACCACATCACGGAGTAGATGCTGAGCTCCGTAAAATTGGGCGGGCGATCCATGTAGTCACAGATCATGTCGTATTCTTGCTCTGAGATGCCTAGTTTGCTGGCGGTCTCTAACTGAACATCTCGGGTAGAATCTTCTTTCATAGGGCGATAATCTACTGCAAATATAATCGAGCTACTAGGCATCAGATGATCAAAATGTCTATGTCTAGCGAGTCATAAATCAAGCAATTATGTACAATCTTAAGGATAGGGTGGCTCTAGTCACAGGTGGCTCTCTCGGGATAGGGAGAGCAACGGCAAAGCAGCTCCACAGTCTAGGAGCCAAAGTCATGATCACTGGTCGCAGCAAAGCTAGGCTGGATGCCGCTGCCGCGGAAATGGGTGTCGACTCATACCAGGCAGATGTGAGCGAATCAGAGGATGTCATTAATACCTATAGCTACCTCCTCGAAAAATACGGTCGACTCGATATTCTAGTGAATAACGCAGGCCTAGCGGCCAACTGGGATACCGTGGATCAGCTGAAGCTGGATGATTTTCATCATGTGTATGGTGTGAATGTATTTGGAGCGGCAATGATGGCGCGTGAGGCATCAAAGATTTTCATAGAGCAGCAAAGCGGAAATATCATCAATATCGCCAGCACCGCTGGCCTCAAAGGCTTTGCCAAAGGCACCATCTATGCGTCTAGCAAATTTGCGCTACGTGGCATGACAGAGTGCTGGCGCGCTGAACTACGAAAACATAATGTCCGAGTATATCTCGTCAATCCTTCGGAAGTCACCACGGCCTTTGGTAGTGAAGACGGTACAGAAAGAGAGGATGCTGATAATAAACTGCGTAGTGAAGAAATTGCTCATGCCATATGTACGGCATTGCAGATGGATGAGCGAGGATTTATTCCAGAGCTGACGGTGTGGGCTACTAATCCTTTTTAGCTTTCGGACGAAGCGTGGGCGCTTCGTTTTTTT
>JAHDBH010000330.1:723-1019 GCA_020630495.1 Saprospiraceae bacterium | reverse complement strand
AGTGCTAGTCGCAGCGGCCAGCTCAGATAGACGACTATCCCTATGACTATCGAATAGGCTGATATAACTTCCTTTCGACGCATGGCTATTTAGGAGCTATGACCTTGACTTTCATGCCTTTGCTTTTCGCTTGGATATCCTGATCATACATCGCCTCACAACTGACTGGTGGGAGGTAGTACTCTCCGTCATAGGCAGCAGTCAGGAGGGTACGATAGTCCTTTCGGTCACCGAGATCAAAGAAGGTATAGACTCGATCATCTCGGACATCACGATACTCGTAGCTATCCTCACGG
>JAHDBH010000330.1:0-713 GCA_020630495.1 Saprospiraceae bacterium | reverse complement strand
TGAGGACACATTGCTGAGACCACCCGACTGAACCTCCCATCCCGAAGGGAATATCTGAGAAAGTGCCAACTCTTCCAGCTCTTTACCACGAGAATTCTGATTTTTGATACTGACATGAGCTATGAAATCCGTACCTCGTTCTAACACTGAGGGATCTATGGATTTCCCATTGAGATCTTCATAGTTGACGCTCATGGTGATATTTCGATTGTAGGTCGTAAGATGGCTGCCCTGATAGCACGAGTTTAGCGAATAGCACTCCAGATCCTTTATTCGCTATAGCGATGGATCTATCCGCCGACTCAGGGTCGAATGTGTAACTATATATCGGCTTAGAGTAGCTGACCTCTTGGGTCGGATTATCCCCTTGCTGCAGGCCAAATTTCATATCAGCAGTAGCTCCCTCTGCACCTACCAGATCACTCACAGCTATGAGTGACTGAGCTACGGTCTGTGTACTATACCATCGATCAGTGTTAAGTCTTTCGGCAATGCGCTTGACGATCTGACCCGCTTCATTTTGGCGGTCAAGAGACATGAGCGCCTGAGCGATGAGCGCCATATCACGTAAGTCGGAGCCATAGGTGAATGACAGCTCTTGATAAGGCTTGACATCCGTCTCTGTATTCTCGATGAGCTCGATGGCTTGAGATTTATTCCCAGCGATGGCGTAGGCGGCTTCAGTGGCGGCGATGGCAGAGAAAGCCCAACAG
>JAHDBH010000110.1:5951-7278 GCA_020630495.1 Saprospiraceae bacterium | reverse complement strand
TCTTGGTAGACTAGCTCATAGCGAAGTAATTCTTACGTACTACAAGTTTGAGATAGCAATGAAAGGTACCGAAGGTGGGACTCGAACCCACACGCCCGAAGGCACTGGATTTTGAATCCAGCGTGTCTACCAATTCCACCACTCCGGCAATGATAAGTATAGCCTATTACTAGCTACCACAAAGGTAGATTTTTAAGTTAATATGAAAACATCGAGTAAGATATTTTGACAGGGGCGCCTATCTGCCTGGGCAAGCTCACACGCACTCGCCCGAAGGCACTGAATTTTGAACCTGCCTGCCTGCGTACCTTGGTAGGCAGGTCTAGCGTGTCTACCAATTCCGCCACTCTGGCAATTAGCGGCTGATCTTTTTGCTAGCCAGTTCAACGGTTGCTTATCAGAATCACTCTTTCATCTTGTATAGCAAGGCATTTTCCTCTTATCTCTCCAGCCTCTCACCTAAGCGATCTAGATATCTGCTGATATGTACGTAGTCAGCCAGTTTTCTCCATTTCGCATCATCGATTTCGCGAGGATCTTCCTTCAGTATATCCGAGACACTCTCGAGCTGGGCTGCGCGTAGTTGCGCTATATCAGAGCGGCAAGACTCTCGGGCTTCCATATCTTCGCTCATGCTGGCTTCCATGATTTGTTCATTTACGTCCATCATCTGCATGAGAAAACTTTGCGGTAGCTCATTCTTCTCCATGTCAATTTTGGTATGTGCAGCGATCATGTAGCGAAGCCTACGCAGGGGATCGCGCAGGGTATTGTATGCCTCATTTGTATAGCTAGTAAGCTCTACACTATCTACCGATTGATGATGGTCTGGATGGACAGTACGAGATTTAGCGATGTAGGCGCGTTTGAGCGAAAGCTCGTCCACCTCAAAAGCTGGCTCTATCCCCAGCCAATCAAAATATCCTATATTCATACCTAGCGCTTACTGAAACAATCGGAATATATCCAGACCATTGACAAAAAGCAACAGCGCAATTAATAAGAAAAATCCAAAAGTGGTGGCGCGCTCGATAAACTTATCGCTGAATGTGTGACCCGTTATCATCTCGATCAATAAAAACATGATGTGCCCTCCATCAAGCGCTGGAATAGGTAGGATATTCATAAAGCCAAGAATCAAGGATAGGATCGCCGTCATCTTCCAGAATCTTTTCCAGTCCCACTTTTCGGGAAATATCTTAGCAATACTGATAAAGCCGCCGAGACTTTCCTTGGCCTTGATCTCTCCTGTAAACATTTTTCCAAATGCACGGATCTGCTGACCCAAAAAGGCAAAGCTCTCATTCCATCCATGAGCGATGGACGC
>JAHDBH010000110.1:0-5851 GCA_020630495.1 Saprospiraceae bacterium | reverse complement strand
TATGGCTTTACCATTGACAGATAGGACTTTATCGCCTTCCATGAGTCCCGCTTTACCTGCTGGAAAGTCCTTGCCGACTTGGCCGATTACGGCAGGTTTGCGCGGAGAGAATAGGCGGAGCTTATTATTTTTATAAGTCGCGAGCTCAGTGACAGCGCCTTCTTTAATGTCGATTTTTATTTCGCGACCATCGCGCTCCACTACAAAGTGATCGGCACTATTAAAAATCAGTTCTTCCCGAAATATCCCAGGATTGAATTCATCAAACTCACGGTCACCGATAGACAGTAATTTGTCGCCATCTCGCAGCCCAAATTCCTCTCCAAGTTGATCGACTGCAATGCCATCCGTCACCTGATCCGCAGGCAGATAGTCTTCACCCCAGATAAATGTCACCATGCTCCACAGCAATATTCCGAGAATAAAATTTACCGTCACACCACCTATCATGATGATCAGCTTTTGCCATGGTTTTTTGCTGCGAAATTCCCAGGGCTGTGGTTCACCTTTCATCTGCTCGCTATCCAGACTTTCATCAATCATGCCACTGATCTTGACATAGCCACCTAGCGGCAACCAGCCTATGCCGTATTCGGTACCACCACGATTAATCTTAAATAGTGAGAAATAAGGATCAAAAAACAAGTAAAACTTCTCTACCCGTGTCTTAAACCACTTGGCAGGTAGAAAATGACCCAGCTCATGGAGCACCACGAGGATGGAAAGACTAAGAAAGAGTTGGAGGATTATGTTGACGGTTCCCATCTTTGTATTATCGTGTGATAGCGGCCCTGACAGGCCAGTGTATTGCGGCTGCAAAGCTAGATGATTAGCTGCGTATAGTAACTGTGTAGAGGATGGACATGTTTTACGGATTCAAGATTGACGGCGCGCTCCATCTGAGTGAAGCCGAGCAGAAGCATCTCCGCGTCATGCGCAAAGCGGTAGGGGAGCACATCGCCGTAGCAGACGGACGAGGCACTCACTATACCGCAGTGATACTTGCTCATAGTAAGCGCGCCATAGATCTTGAGATCATTGCAGAGTCATCACATCCCGCCCCATCACATCGACTCTGCCTGGCCGTCGCCCCGACAAAGAATGCTTCGCGCTACGAGTGGATGGTCGAGAAGCTTACCGAGATAGGTGCCACCAGCATACAGCCGATTTACTGCGAGCACAGCGAGCGTAAGCGCTTGCGTCTAGATCGTCTCCACGCCCACGCTGTGGCTGCTATGAAACAGTCTCAGAGACTCTGGTTGCCGACGATCCATGAGCCCTTGAGCTTCCATGAGTTCTTGCGATCTCATAGTGCTGATCACTGCATCATTGCCTCCTGTGACTGGAAACAGACGCAGAAGTGGCCGACTGACTTGACAGGTTCTGTCACCATACTTATAGGTCCAGAGGGCGGATTTAGCATGGCAGAACTTACCGCTGCGGTAGACCGGGGCTATGATCCTACAAGACTTTCTAGTCATCGACTCAGGACGGAGACAGCAGCCATCTATGCCGCCGTACGAGCTGAGGCAAGCGGCCTTCAACTTGGATAACTTATTACCCAGATTCACCGTTACACACACATGATCAGAGCATTTCTCATTATACTCATGACAGCGAGTTTTTTGCATACAGCTACATCGCAGACCACGCAGCTGGCCTTGCTCAAGTATCAGGGCGGTGGCGACTGGTACGCTAATCCCACTGCACTGCCCAATCTTGCTGCCTTCTGCAATCAAGAGATCAAGACAGATCTGGAGATCGATTACGCCACAGTGGATGTCGGAAGCACCGAGATATTTAATCATCCATTTCTCCACATGACAGGCCATGGCAACGTAGTCTTCAATGACGCGGAAGCAGAGAACCTCAGGACCTATTTACTTTCAGGCGGATTCTTACATATTGATGATAATTATGGTATTGATCCCTACGTTCGCGTAGCGATGAAAAAGGTATTTCCCGAGCTCGAGTTCGTAGAGTTACCGTATGATCATCCCTTGTACCGTGTGGCTTTCACCTTTGCGGAGGGACTCCCCAAGATACATAAGCATGACGGTCAGCCAGCACAGGGTTTTGGTCTGATATGGGAGGGCCGAGTCGTGTGCTACTACAGCTATGAGACGGATCTCGGAGATGGCTGGGAAGATCAGGAAGTGCACAATGATCCACAGGAACTCCGCATCAGATCCCTGCAGATGGGCGCCAATCTAGTGAAGTACGCATTTCAGCAATGAGTGCTATGAGAGCGATTCTTGGACTGGCGCTATGTATGATGGTGGCACTTTCGTGCAAAAACGCCCGTGTAGACTACACCACCAGGGATACCTCCACCTCAGAAAACACCACTCCCAAGGTAAAGATTGCTCAGCGTGCTGGCGAAGTGCCAGCAGGAGATTTCTTCTGGCCTCAGTCCAATGTGGAGAAAGACGAAAATGCCTACGATCCTGTAGCCCTATACGATTTTCTTCCTTTACCATTTCACTACGCGCACCTACAAGATCCATCCTTTGATGCAGATCAGATGGCCGTGGCTCTACTCGGAAATATTTCGGATAAGAAAATCCAGCGAGTGACGCTACTCGGATCCTTGCTTGTAGACTCAGATGCAGCCAGTCAGCGCATCATCATCGCATTACCACAGAGTGATGATAAGGATGCACCCAAGGTCAGCCTCATGCGTCACAGACTAGAACACCCCAAGATGTATCATCTTCTAGAAGAGTGGTTGCTTCACTACGACGATCGTAGAGATGCCCGTGTTCACAGTTGGTCTGAAGAGTGGAAATGAACCTTGCCTGAGTCGAGTCGTTCGGCAATGTGATCATGAGAAGTACGAGACTCAAGAAACATCGCGGATACACCTTACAATGGTCCTATGATCTTGCAGATCTACGAGGGCCATGGAGCGCTCTAGAATCTGGGAAAAATATCTTTCTCACAGAGCAGTTTCTCAGCGCAGTACAGCACTCTCCACCAGTGGGATCACGTGCGGTCTACAGCGTGATCATGCGTGGTGATCAGCCCATAGCTCGTATCTATTCTCAGCTCGTGGAGGTGGACATGATACAGTCCTTAAGCATAGAGGATGATCCCGACGCTGGATGGATCAAGCGCACATACATCCGCTTTCGCCGAGGACTGAGCCGTCGCTTGCACGGCGTATTGCTCTCCTTTGGACATTTGCTACTGAGCGGTGAGCGTGGTATCGAGTTTGCTGACGGACTCGACGCTCACGCAGAGACACTTCTCATCCAGGATGCAGCTATCAAATTGCATCAGCAGGTCAATAAGGATCAAAAGGTCATCGTCGTCTTGGTCAAGGATATGAAGCCCGAGCATGAGTTCCTAGAGCGCAATCCGCTCTCATGCCAGTTTAGCGACCTCAAGATTCCAGAGGTGATGTCGCTTGATCTTCGAGGCAGGTGGTCTTCATTTGATGATTATCTCGCAGACTATAAGAGCAAATATCGTGTACGTGTGCGCAAAGCGTTTAAGAGGTCTGAGGAGATCGATATCAGACCTATGTCCGTGGAGCAGCTGCGTGAGCAAGAGCATGCTATCTATGGTTTCTATAAGAACATCGCTGGGCAAGCAGGATTCAATCTCTGCCAATTGCGACCAGATTACTTCACTGCCATGAAGGACACGCTTAGAGATAGATTCCGCGTCTATGGACTCTATGCGCAGGATGAGCTCGTGGGATTCTACAGTTCTATCTTAGGATTCAAGACGCTAGAAGCCCACTATCTCGGCTATGATCTAGAGAAGAATCGCCAGTACGATCTCTACCTCACCATTCTACTTCGTCTCATTGAAGAAGGAATAGCAGAAGGTGTAGACGATGTCTTTTTTGCGCGCACAGCGCAGGAGATCAAAAGCTCAGTAGGAGCCAAGCCAGTGATATTTCACAATTACCTACGCCACAGACAGATCTTACCCAATCAGTTCATCCCGCTCTTCCTCAAGAATCTAGTACCAGACGAAAGCTACCAACTAAGAAGTCCCTTTAAAGTGACCGAATGAAGTCGAAGACCAGACATCCTACATGGACGTCTGATGAGGGATTTCCTTTATGAAAAAATTGTTTCATCACTGATGTGACCTTGTGGCTGCCCGATCAACCGCAGTACACAACTACAGATCGCACTGAGATTTGACATGGTCAAGTGCTCGGCCCGCGACCGCGTCTGGAAAATCACGTCATGTTTAATCACCTTTTTTAGCAGGCACACTTGACCGGCACAGAATGATTGAAGATTACTTCTCGCGGGAGCTTATCGACAGTGGATACACTTCTGATTTTTCGTAGAATTCCCTTTTCCTTGCAGTCCTATGCACGTCATCTCTGATACGACTTTCATTCATGCTTCAGCAAATGGCCTTCATGGCACAGACATGGTCGCATGTAGCTTAATCATTGAAGGTGCGATGTATCATGTCTATGTGAAAAAGCCAGGGACGTACGCTATAGTCAATTCTATCTCCACACATACAGGAGAGTTTTTTAGAGCTTTCGCTCAAATGTCATCACGAAGCCAGACACACGCTCAGTGACACCAGCATCGAGCATCCGCTGTGCGGCCATACTCATCGTCTTGCCACTTAGTAGCTGATCGTCAATGAGTAGCACATGATCAAATGTTCTATGCTCATCCACGATAAGACTGTCGTGCCTATATTGCGTCTGGTCCGACGCCAGCGAGATGCCCTGCTGTGGCGCAGAGGTGTCCATGACGGCACGTACGAGATTTACATGAGGCAGAGGAAGATCTAGGGTTTCTCTCCATCTGTCCATGAGCCGTTTCCCATAGGCACTAGATCCTGGTACAAATGCTACCGCATCGATCTGATAATCATTGATGTATTCATGGATTTGTGCTTCCACCTCTTGGAATAGTTCGATCTGTAGAGGTCCGTTATCGCTGGACTTGGCAGCGTGGAGCTTCTGCGCCAGAGCCGTTTTGCCAAAGTGAGTAATAGAGAGATAATCAGCGAAGTTGAACCGTTCAAAGACATCCTTAGAGACACTCTCCTTCTCGAGCAACAGCTGTAGTTGATCGGTAGCGCCGTCGTCTTTATCCTGAAGTGCGGCGCTGTGAGCGGACTGCAGTTGCTTTTGTCGTTGCTGGACGAATGCGTCAGCAAGCTCTTGTGGATCAGTATTTTGCTCCTGCGCATAGTCACAGATGGCTCGTGTACCTGATACGACACGTCCCTCTTTCTTGATGATGATGAAGTCTCTATCGACGATTTCCTGCTGCTGCGGCTCGAGATCAAGGATAGCCTCAGAGCTCTGGGCGGCAGGTGTAGCGAGAGAGTAGTAGGATAGTGGAGTACGTCCACGTCGGACTATCTCTCCTTCGAGGAGAAGTCGCTTGAGGACACTGTGTATATGCTGCCTTGAGATACCAGTCATGCGGTGGATCTGTATGGGGCGGAGGGTTGTGTAGGAGTGAAGTAGGGCAAGTATGTGTGGTCGGGTGGTGATGGTGGAGCGGTTCATGGGATAAAGGTAGCAGAATTTTAACTTACATCTTAATGTAAAGAGACTGTTAAAGTTTGTATTGTGATTTCCCCACCCCCCAACAGCCAAATCACAATACCAATCCGCTAACAAATCCACCCTTCCCATCCCCGTAGGTGCAACAGCATCATACACCTCGGGGAGCATGGCTACGTACTTCCCTCAAATCTCACCACACCAACCATTCTTACATAGTATCCTGCCTCTTGCGTGAAAAGTATAGAATTGCTGGAGTGGGAGCGCGGAAGTATGCTATCGTCCTCCTCCCATCTAGAACCCACCATCGCCAGTTAAATTCAGCCCATAAGGCCATACGTAGTCATA
>JAHDBH010000329.1 GCA_020630495.1 Saprospiraceae bacterium | reverse complement strand
TTCTTATTGCGCTCCGTTCTGAGTTCTTGGAATACGGGTTCTACGTTTTTACGGAGATCTGTGGGCGTGAGATCAGATGGGTTGCCAGTGATATAATGGTCAGAGAGATGGTTATAATTGGAGACCTTTCTGTAAATGGGCACATATTCTTCCACACATGCAAGTACAAGAGGAACCTTTTCATCGCTGATGATTTCCATGATACCGTCATCTACCCGCCGTAGATATTGCTCGGTGCGTATGCTGTCCATATCTGATCCTGGGCCAGTAGCGTGAAATATCGCTGTGCCTGGTCCTCCACCGCTGTGGTGCTGAGTAGACTGGATCATCTCTATGTTCTGCAGTGCTTCTCCTTGATCTTCTACGACGCAATCATCGATAAAGACTGGGAATATACCATCCTTTACGGCCTCATAGAATTTGGTTTCATTCTTACTTATGGCAAGTACAAAGACTCTATCGTCATTAGAGAGTTCGGGCACCAAAGGCTGTAGTATGTAATGATCAGATATATAGTGAGACGATGTTGGCTCGTTCACAAGATGAATCATCTTGCTGTGGCCAGGACTGAAGAAACCAGCCAGACCTCTCGACTGATGAGCCCAGTATTCACTATTCTTATCTAGGGCTTCGGCTTCGGCAAGGAAATCAGTGTTTATGCCTTGTGCTTCTAGCTGGTTCTTAGCGGCGTCTACGGCATTTTTCCAGCGGATTCTATTCTTCTCATAGTCGCCAGCAATGATTGTAGGTATGTAGATACTCACGCACGCATCATGCTTGAGATTTCTTAACTTATTGAATTGAGCTTTGGTGATCATCGTGGATGGTTTTGATTCACTTATCGTACTTACTGTGCGGTGCTAAGGTTCGGCTGCCTTTCGGCAAAAAAAACAGGGCTGCTCCCCGAAAGGAACAGCCCTGCAACCTTGATCATTAAATCTTAGGCATTCACGACTTGTCCGTCATGCTTACCTTCTTTGATCTCTTCGATCATTTTCTTATTGAACTGTGGTAGGTCGTCTGG
>JAHDBH010000109.1:2345-7306 GCA_020630495.1 Saprospiraceae bacterium | reverse complement strand
TCCACGGGCAGCTGAGTCATCTCAGCAGCTATGTCCGTATCTGGACTAGACGTACTATTCTCCCGCGGATACAAGATACCAGCGGAGACTATAGCGAGGATCAGCACGCCACCGATGAGCCACCAGTAGATAGGATAGCGCCGCTTCCTCTCTGGCATATGTTGATCGAGTGAAGCGGCCATGTGATCCCAGGCATTATCCTGCCACTGCGCTGATGTGTATTTATTATCCATACGATTGTTGATTCTTAGTGATGAGCGATCGTAGCCGAGATTTTGCCTCCGCTACGTGCCATCGCGATGTGCCCTCGGAGATTCCGAGAGATCCTGAAATTTCTTTGTGGCTGTAACCCTCTATGACAAATGCCTGAAACACCTCGGCGCTCTTGGCTGGGATCTCATCGAGCAGGTTGACGATATCCTCATAGTACAGCTCTCCCAGCGCAGTCTGCCTGTGAGCGGATGTCCGATCGTACTCCTCTAGGATGATCGTCTCTCTGTATCTGCGTGTCCGCGAAAAGTGATCAGATAGACTATGATACACGATCCTACGGATCCATCCCTGTAGTGAGCCCTCGGACTTGTAAGTGGATATCTTCTGGAAGACCTTGAGAAATCCATCATTGACGATCGTGAGACCTTCTTCCTCATCCTTAGCATAGCGCATGACCATGCTCATCATCACCGCTATGTGCTGTCGATACAGCGCCTCTTGACAGCGGCGATCATTATTGATGCAGCCTATGATCAGCTCTGATTCGCTATATTTATGCTTGTAAGACATCTAGTAGTCGCTACTCTGTAGTTGCTAGCTCCTGGATCAGAAGACCAGTGCAAGTGATAGCTCGTATCGCTTCACAGTGTAGTCTTCATCGTACCAGATCTTGACATCATCTTCTTTTACGAAGTTGGCCTTTTGGAGCTTGACTCCCACACCTATCATAAAGTTAACCGCATCACTGGCTCCCAGTCTATATCCTAACTCTGGCTTAACAAATGCCCCGCCGCGAGACTGATCACTCCATCCATAGTCCTCTCTTCCATCAGCCCAGGCATATCCAGCTCTGAAGGAGTAGTAAGGGCTTACATTTTTCTCTTGCAGAAAACCATGGATCTCAGCAAACACAGGTATCAGTCGCTGACCCTGACCGTTGCGATAGTTGGCATATCCTGCGCCTACACCTACTCCGAGCTTTCTATTCCATCGGTAACCGATGCTGTGGGTAAGTGTCTGCCCCACTTCGGGGCCAGCTGATACGCCCAGAGTAGTGCGCTGGTAGATTCCTTGTTCTTTGAATCTATAGTGCTTCTGGAGTGCTAGTGAATTGTTGCTCCGTACCCGTCTGACCGTCTTGCTGTATACTCTGAATTGTCTACCATCAGTCGTCTCAAAGATGAAGATGCTTTCTGGATCTGGATCCCACTGTACGACTCGACCGACTATCTTGGTTCCGCTCTTGAGATAGATCGTCTCATAGACTTCATCTCCTGGTGTCGCTGTGGTTTCCTGAGCACTTGCTACATGCAGAGTGCTCAGGAAACATAGTACAGTAGCTAGTGCGCTTATCAGTAGTCTCATGATTACGGGCGATTCACTGTGATGACACTGATTTCTTCTATGCTTGATGGATCCGATATATCATACTGATAGATACCATCCTGACCCACGAGCATTGCCAGATCGATCTGCGATAGCACGATCACATCATAGGCGTGTACGCTGCTGATCTGATCCAGTAGGTCCACCTCACCCGTGATGGCGTCACTGATGTCTAGCACCTTGAGACCGCTCTCGCCCTCGCAGAGATATAGCTCATCTCCCTGTACAGATAGGCCGTGAGGATTATCCATCTGGTGTGTGCGGAGCAGCTCAGGTGATTCTATATCACTCACATCTACTATGTCCAGCTGATTAGTAAATCCTCGGCAAGGGTTACCGCTACGCAGCGTGATGTAGGCAATCTCATCTTGGACGTATACGGGATCACATGCTCTCGCGTGCTCAAATGCACTACGGAAAGTAGGTGCAGATGGATCCTCCAGAGAGTAGATGAACATGCCTTGATCTGAGCCGATAAATAGATTATTATCATACGGGAATATGGTCTCTATATTCCATCCCACCTCCTGCGTGCTCGTCACTTCGAGTCCTGCTGGGAGATCTAGCGTGATGATGTTATTTCTATCCAGCACATAGAGATAGTCTCCAAGCGTGGTGAATCGCGCTAGCGACCCAGCGACGCTGACATTGGGTGCAGAAGTGGTACCACCTCCACGGACTACACTATTCTCTGCTTGACTACCAAAGAACGTGGCATTGTCCAGAGTGAACCATCCTTGATTCCAGCGAGTATCCTCACAGTTGATTTCTATCGTCTCTTCTGTCTCTTCCCATCGTACCAGTATGCGATTGTCATTTACCGGAAAGGTACCCTCAAATACGCCTTCCTCCCTATCCAGAACGGAAATGGCCGCAGGGTCACTGATGTCTATTGATAGCACATCCAGATACATATCTGCATAGAGGATATCGTCACGGACTGCCATATCTACATTTCCAGGTATTTCTAGAAATGACACCGGCTGAGGATTACTCGGATCACGATTATCGATCACGTGGATTCCCTCATTGAGCTCATTGACAAGTAGGTAGCCATTGTAATAGAAGAATTTGCCTGGATTGACCAGTTCTCGAGGCTCAGAAGATTGCACAGATGAGCGCAACTCATCCAGTGTAAGAAAGATAGGATTCCATCGAGTAAATGTCTGCGTGGCCGTACACTCATCCTCCAGGCAGGACTGTAGTCCGAGAGTAAGTACGATCGCCGCCAGGGCAAGTAAGAGATGCTTTGTGTGTTTCATTATGTATAGGTTTTAGTGTTAATTCTTGTCTGTATATGGGTAGACTGGAGCTCAGTTGAGATATGTTGGGTGGTGAGGGGCCTTTCGGCCAAAAATCTTTGCCTTCACTCCTCAGAAGTCCGCTAGTGCAGCAAGTGAATCGCGACATGCACTCAGATGTCATACATGAATATATCCTACCATATGTAGCACCTATGACCCATCGCGCCATTGTACCTTTGCATGACTATGAAGCATAATTTCTACGCAGGACCAGCAGTGCTAGATCGCACGGTGATGGATGAGGCAGCAAACGCTGTTCAGAGTTTTCAGGATATGGGATTGTCTATCCTAGAGATTTCTCATCGCAGCAAGCAATTTGTAGCAGTGATGGAAGAGGCAGAGGCCCTCATACGAGAGCTGCTACATGTCACGGATGACTATGCTGTGCTATTTCTCACGGGTGGCGCTAGCTCGCAGTTCTTCATGGCACCTATGAATGTCCTCTCCAGTGACCAGACCGCGGGATACGTAGACACTGGCACCTGGTCAGCGAAGGCTATTAAGGAAGCCAAGCTATTTGGCAAAGTGAATGTACTGGCAAGCAGCAAGGAAGATAATTACAAGCACATACCCGAGGTCACAGTGCCGTCAGGACTACGCTACCTCCATCTTACGAGTAATAATACCATCTTCGGTACGCAGTTTCACAAGTGGCCTGAGACGGATGCGCCGCTTGTGGTGGACATGTCCTCAGATATATTTAGCCGAGACATCGGTGATATCAATCAGTATGGAATCATATATGCTGGTGCGCAAAAGAATCTAGGACCCGCGGGTACCACATTGGTCATTGTGCGCAAGGACTTGCTTGGCCAGGTGGATCGTGAGCTACCTACCATGCTTGATTACCGCACGCATATCGCTAAGGGAAGTAGCTTCAATACACCACCTGTATTTCCTATCTATGTCTGTATGCTCTCTCTCAGATGGCTCAAAGAAAATGGAGGCATTAAAGTCATAGAAACACGCAATGAATCCAAGGCTAAGGTGCTCTATGATGAGATAGACCGCAATTCACTCTTCCAAGGTATGGCACGTGAGCAGGACCGCTCTCTCATGAATGTCAACTTCTCGGTCACGGATCCTAATCATGAAGAAAGCTTCCTCAAGTACGCTGCAGAGCACGACGCAGTAGGGCTCAAAGGTCACCGATCAGTAGGTGGACTCAGAGCAAGCATCTACAATGCCCTCAAGCCCGAGAGCGTCCACCACCTGGTCCAACTCATGAAGGACTTTGAGGCGCAGAATGCCTAAGACCTGGACAGAGCATATATCCTATGGAGAAGTACAGATACCTCTCCGTGTCCATCTAGAAAGGCGGCGCAGTATAAGAGTTGCCATGGGACAGGATGCCGTCCTGCTCAGGATTCCCGCTTGGCTCTCCCTTCGCAGTCAGCAGATAGAAATACAGAAGGCCAAGGAGTGGGCGCTTCAGACATTTGATCAGAAGCCCGCACTACTTGCGCGCTATGACCGACGCAGCTACCAAGATGGAGATCAGATCACTGTACGTGGACGAGACTGGCGCATCAGTATCTCAGAAAGAGAGCGACGTACTGGATCGGGCAAGGTGACTATGACGGGCCACTTGCACTTGCAACTTCCGCTAGACCTAGATCCTATGCAGCGCGATGACATGATAAGAAAGCTCCTCAGCAGGTCGCTCGCTGCTTACTACAAGCCCGAGATCACAAGTCGTATCCACGAGCTCAATCGCCTCCACTTCCAAGAAGAGATCAAAGACATATACCTCAAGTACAATCGGAGCAACTGGGGCAGCTGCTCTACCAATAGAAATATCAATCTCAGCACGCGTCTACTTCTAGTGCCGGACGAGGTGCTGGACTATGTCATCATCCACGAGCTTGCTCATCTCAAGGAGATGAACCACAGCAAGAGATTCTGGGCGTGGGTGGAGCAAGCCGATCCGCACTGGCGAGATCATACGGCGTGGCTCGAGGAGCAGGGAAGTCTTTGTGAATTTTGAGAGGTGGTAAGCAAAATTAATTGATCAACCAGGTATTCTATCAGATCTGGCGCTCAAGCCTTCTTGACGAA
>JAHDBH010000109.1:0-2245 GCA_020630495.1 Saprospiraceae bacterium | reverse complement strand
CCAAAGCCTTCGATCTTGCAGTCGATGTTATGATCGCCATCGCGTAGACGAATATTCTTCACCTTAGTCCCAGCCTTGATAGGCTTTGGTTGGCCTTTTACAGGAAGGTTTTTGATCACCGTGACTGAGTCACCATCAGATAGTCGATTGCCATTGGCGTCCAGCACGATGAGTTCGTCTTCTTGTGCATTTATTACAGGATCCCAGTCGTGTCCGCACTCTGGGCAGCTGTAGAGATTATCGCTTGACGGATAGCCATGAGGTGATGAGCACTGTGGGCAGGTGGTGGATGTGGTGGTCATATCATTGCATTACTAAATGAAAAAAAGCCATTCGCTACACGGAGCGAATGGCTTTTGTATTTCTCTAGATCAAACTAGACTAGTCTTGCTCCACATCAAATGCCACGTGAGCATCTACCTGAGGATGCAGGTGCACTACAGCTTTATAGCTGCCGAGTTCTTTGACATCTTCTTCTATTTCTATCTTTTTGCGATCTACAGATACCTGTAATTGCTCCTCTAGAGCCTGCGCAATCTGGAGATTAGTAACAGATCCAAAGATCTTGCCGCTAGTACCAGCTTTAGCTTTGATCTTGATAGATTGAGCTTGGATTTTTTCTGCCGTAGCTTGGTATTCTGCTACGATCTCAGCCATGCGCTCGTTCTCTTCTTTCTTGATCTCATCTAGGCGGGCCATGTTGATCGCATTAGCGATGACTCCGATGCCTTTTGGGATGAGGTAGTTGCGGCCGTAGCCATTCTTTACAGTGACCACATCATGCTTGCTACCGAGTGTGGTTACGTCTTTGAGCAGTATTAATTCCATGATGTATTCTTATTTGAGTTGGTCAGTGACAAATGGTAAGAGGGCAAGTATGCGAGCTCTCTTGATAGCAGTAGCCATCTTGCGCTGATACTTGAGTGAGTTACCTGTGATTCTACGTGGAAGTACTTTTCCCTGCTCGTTGATAAACTGCAGGAGGAAGTCAGGATCCTTGTAGTCTATGTACTTGATGCCGTATTTCTTGAATCGGCAGTACTTCTTTCTCTCTTTGCCTATGTTAGGATTGCTGAGAAATTTTATATCGTCTCTAGTTGCCATGATGGTATGATTCTTATATGATGAGTGGGGAGATTATTCTTCTTCTTTCTTGGCTTCTGCGACAGCGGCAGATTCTGTAGCGGCAGTCGCGGCGCGAGCCTCGTCTTTTGCTAGTGCTTTCTTAGCCTCTTCCGCTTCTTTAGCAGCTTCGTCGTCCTTGCGCTTCTTGCCTATGAGGCCATTGCGCTTGTCTTCATTGTACTTGACGCCAAACTTGTCTAGACTCACAGTGAGGAAGCGCATGATGCGCTCATCTCTGCGTAGAGCGAGCTCTAGCTTGTTGATGACTTCTCCCGTCTCGTTTTGGAATTCGATGCACTCGTAGATACCAGTGGTGCGCTTGTTGATCTGGTAGGCCAGTTGCTTGAGGCCCATTTTGTCTACATTGACGATCTTGGATCCTTCTGTCTTGATGAGGCCCTGATACATCTCAGAGATGCTCTTGAGCTCACCGTCGGATAGGACTGGATCTACGATGTAGGTCACTTCGTAATTTCGCATGGATACAGTGTTTTAATGTAGCCCGCCGCCTGTATAGCGAATGCGACGAGCACGTGTTTACAAAAATTAGGGCGGCAAAGGTAAGATTAATGTGCGAATTTGCGAATGAGAAAATTTGCGAATGCATAGCGGACCTACAAGGCTATCTATATGGTCTGCAATACGGCCGCAGGATTTCATCCTGGGCTATCGGATGTGGCCCCGATGGGGCCGAAGACTCGCAGGTGATGTGAATCTTTCCATATTCACCATATACATATCAGAAGTATCACACAGTTGATATCCGGTCATTGAGCGGCAGCCGAAATGACGCGATGATAGCTTCCTTTAGCCTAAACCGCAAAAGGCCAGATGGCTCCGCAAGACAATGTGCGAATGTGCGAATCATTTCTGCTGCCCAGAAGTATGATGAATTGTAGACACACCCCGTTCCCCTTGAGGGAGAAAGAGTCAAGTGTCACAGGCAGGTCGACGAAGGGGTGAGTATACACAGCACAAGCAAAATCATTAGCACATCCGGACATCTGCACATGCCCCCCAAGCCCCAGAGGGGCGACACCTTTGTAGCGCGTAGCGCCAAGAAAAATAATCGACGGAGGATGATTTCATTAAAAGCAGAAGGCATTTCCGTCGAAATTAA
>JAHDBH010000328.1 GCA_020630495.1 Saprospiraceae bacterium | reverse complement strand
TGGATCGGCGGCCATCTCAGCATCTACCGCGGGGAATGCAGCTACTTCCCTGCGAGGGTATGAGCTCGTCAATCCATATGAGAATGAACCCGACGAGTTATCTGACTACTACGAGACGATGTCCGACGCTCCAGGGGGAGTAGAGGGCAAGTCATCGCCAACTGCTGCGGCAGAGATGGACGCTCCAGCAGAGGTAAGAGCTGTTCCAGTCCCTGCAATGAAACTTCGACCTGCTTTGAAGTTTAACCCGCTTGTGCGCAAGCGTTTAGCTCCTGCTGTGGGTGTTGCTGCTGTGCATAGACCTGCGGGTTCAGATGCAGATAGTAGAACTGCTGCGGCAGACACTGTTGTTTCAGGAAGCATTGAGGACACATCAGTCGCGACTGATTGTGGAGTGTCCGGTGCAGGCCTGAAGCGAGCACAGGGGGGTCCTGGTGAGCAGCAGAGTGCCAAGCGTATTGGGTCGCGCAGGGCAGCTGCCGCCAAGAAGCGTACACCCTCTGATCCTGATATGCCTTCTATGAAGGAAGCACTTGCGAGTGTGCATAAGGATTCATGGCTGCAGGCCATGGGGGAGGAGTATGACGCTCTGAGCGAGCACGGAACGTTTTCGTTGTGCTATCTGCCTGCGGGCAAACGCGCTATATCTGGTAAGTGGGTACTTAAGGTTAAGCGTGGCCCTGCGGGGGAGATTCAGCGCTACAAGGCGCGGTATGTAGCTAGGGGTTTTACTCAGGTTGCTGGTGTTGATTTCTTTGAGACATGGTCTCCTGTGGGCAGTTACTCGACACTGCGTGTGTTGCTGTCAATTGCTGCTCAGGAGGATCTTGAGATTAGACATATAGACATACAGTGTGCTTTTCTGAACGGTGAGCTGGAGGAGGAGGTGTTTGTAGAACAGCCTCCATTGTTTTCTGACGGTACCAAACGTGTCTGGCACTTGCACAAAACCTTGTATGGACTGAAGCAAGCCGCTCGCGAGTGGCACAAAGCTTTGATCAAAGTTCTTGCATCCATGGGTTTTG
>JAHDBH010000327.1 GCA_020630495.1 Saprospiraceae bacterium | reverse complement strand
CCTCTTCTCCTTGGTTCTTGCCGCAGCCCTGATCAGCAGTACACTCACTCTGTTCCTTAGTGAATATATCTCCAGTCCTCAGGAGCTCGTAGTGCGCGAGGAGCCTAGGGCGCATCTAGCGTCATACACGGATATAGCGCCCGTGAGATCTATAAATGTCCCTCGTACGGGACCGGACTTTGTGGATGCAGCAGGTAAAGCGGTGGAAGCTGTGACATTCATCAGATCTATACAAATTACCAGACGAAATTTCTGGGGTGGAGACGAGTATGGATACAGCACTGGAAGTGGTGTGCTGGTAAGCGCAGACGGATACATCCTGAGCAATCTACACGTGATAGATCATGCCACTGAGATCCATGTAACTCTCAATGATCTCCGCGAGTATGAGGCGCGTGTAGTCGGAAAAGACAAAAGCACCGACCTGGCCCTGCTCAAGATAGATGAGACGGCGCTTCCGCATCTTGACTTTGGAAATAGCGATAGCGTGCGTATAGGCGAGTGGGTACTTGCTGTGGGAAATCCCTTTAAGTTACAGAGTACTGTCACGGCAGGAATTGTGTCCGCCAAGGCTCGCAATATCGACCTTAAAGAGAGCAATACCAGCATCGAATCATTCATCCAGACGGATGCCGCTGTGAACTCTGGCAATAGTGGAGGTGCACTGGTCAATACCTCTGGCAAGCTTATCGGTATCAATACGGCCATCATCTCGTATAGTGGTCAGTATGAAGGCTACTCCTTTGCCGTGCCGAGCAATATCGTGCTCAAGATCTTTGAAGATCTCCGCGACTACGGAGCTGCGCAGCGCGGCTGGATGGACATCTCGATCAGCAGCATGAATCAGGAGCGCGCCAGCTCACTGGACCTCAAGGATATCCGTGGCGTGTATCTGGACGCAGTATTTGAAGGGGGAGCCGCAAGCAAGGCGGGACTACAACCTGGTGACGTGATACTTACTGTAAATAATGCAGAGATCATGACCATCCCTGACTTCATGGAGCAAATCGCTCAGCGCCGTCCAGG
>JAHDBH010000326.1 GCA_020630495.1 Saprospiraceae bacterium | reverse complement strand
CAAATCAATCCTATGGGGCTTTGAGATAGACAACGATGCCTCTGAGGATGGTACATTAGTGATCGATCTGACAGATTTTCTTCTGAGAGATGCGCATGGTGTCTCGCAGCAACTCAAGAGATCTAAGCAGGGCAGCTACAAGCTTGATAAAGGGCGCTCTGCAGTCTGGATGGAGCGCACTAAGGCTTTTCCAGAAAATACTGAGATGGACGCCATCTTGACCTTCTCTGGTCAGGCTGAGGGAGGATGGATACGTAGCGTCACGCCGAGCTCAGATGCTGTCACCGTACATCAGCATCATTCCTTCATCAAGCTACCGGACGATCAGTATGAGCCGAGGGTTTTTCACCCATACAGTGGCTATTTCCCGATGAGCTATTATGACTATGCAGTCCCTATCGAAGAGAGTCTCGAGCGCAGGTATATCTACCGTCACCGACTGGAGAAGAAAAACCCTCGAGCAGCTGTCAGCGAGGCAGTAGAGCCGATCATATACTACATGGATCCGGGCTGTCCAGATCCTGTAAAGACTGCGCTCATGGAGGGTGCGGCATGGTGGGATCAGGCATTTCAGGCAGCAGGATATGCACCTGGTACATTTCAGGTCAAAGAGCTACCTGCAGGAGCCGATATGATGGATGTCAGATACAATGTCATCCAGTGGGTACATCGTAGTACTCGTGGTTGGTCATATGGGGCGAGTGTTTCTGATCCCCGTACAGGAGAGATCCTCAAGGGTCATGTATCACTTGGATCACTCAGAGTACGTCAGGACTTTTTGATCGCTCAGGGATTATTATCCCCTTATGGAGAATCTGATGACAATCATGACCCTATGCTACAGTTAGCCCTGGCTAGACTGCGACAACTCGCAGCTCACGAGGTCGGTCATACCATAGGCTTAGCGCACAATTTTGCGGCAAGCGTCAATGATCGAGCATCAGTGATGGACTATCCGCATCCATTAGTCTCGATGGATGAGAATGGTAATATTTCATTTGATGATGTCTATGATGACAAGATCGGAGAT
>JAHDBH010000325.1:598-1033 GCA_020630495.1 Saprospiraceae bacterium | reverse complement strand
CGAATAAATAAGGGGTAGCTCTCCCTTCTGGGACTCGGACGATGCATAGCTCGATGATATTATCATTATTAGGAGCATTGGCGATGCTATAGCTGCGCCAGCGATCCAATCTTTTTTCGCCGACAGGCAGATCAAATGTGATAAACTGACCCGCTCTGTATGTCTCTGGCTCATCTGTCTGGCAGTGTAGCTTGATGAGTCTCAGCTGACTGGTCAGATCTTTTATTTCTACGATTTGGGCTTGTTTCCACCTTGGCATTTGTGCTTTTTGTGTATTGTATGATCAGAAAAACAAAGTTATCGAATACTTAGAGCTTTATAGACCTTAGACTATCTTGCTCTCTGACAAATAAATCCAATAATCTATCAGTAGTACACGAGAGCGATATCAAAAGTTCTGCAAAGATCATGATGGGGTGATACCGATATTTTATC
>JAHDBH010000325.1:0-588 GCA_020630495.1 Saprospiraceae bacterium | reverse complement strand
CGATGCCATCATCGGAGCGGATAGCTGGGTACCTATCGTGTATCTACATGGAGATGATCCTCGTGCCATCTGGCCCATCTATCTCAAGGAGAAATGGGGACAGCGATATATCACGCTGCCACCGCTCACTCCGCAGCTCGGCCCTTGGTACCATATTGATTCTACTGCTAAGCGTACTACACGACTATCACATATCCGTGAGTATCTGACTGGCCTCACAGAGCTTTTGCCTCAGCATCTATTGCTGCAGGTTCATTGTGATCCGTCGCTTAATTATTGGATACCGATGCATACTGCCGGCTATCAGCTCCATCAGCGATATACCTACCGCATCTCTCTGCGTGATACTGACGATATGTGGGCCGACATAGATACTAAGCAGCGAAATCGCATCCGCAAAGCTCAATCGTCCATCCGTATCCAGCTGTCTGATGATAAAGCAGTATTCTGGGAGCTCAATCAGATGACCTATGATCGCCAGGATAGATCGATGCCCTATAGCCAAGAGTACGTAGAGACTTGGGATGCTGTCCTGAGTGCACATGGTAGCAGCAGACTCTACTTGGCCGATGTTGCTGAGCCGGCGCT
>JAHDBH010000324.1 GCA_020630495.1 Saprospiraceae bacterium | reverse complement strand
TTGCATCCCTGGGGATAGACCACATATTCTCTCCAGAGCTCCTGGCCGCGCAGGAAATCAAGCGACTTCTGAGCGCTAGTGGATTTACAGATGTATTTGACTTTGAAAACGGCAAGATCAGCGTAGCTGGAATTACCGTAGGAGTAGATAGCGAACTCATCAATAGATCTGTAAGAGCCATAGGCGCTATGGCAGGCGACATACCATTTCGATGCGTGGCCGTCCTGCGCAGTGGAAAGACCATCGTGCCCGAAGCCGATACACGGCTGCGACTGCGAGATCATCTCTACTTTGTCACCACCAAGACCCAGCTCTCCGAGACACTTAATCGACTAGGGCAGACTGCGCCCAAGATAGATCGAGTGATGCTCATCGGCGACTCAGCGCTATGCATCCGCACGGCACAGGCTCTTGAGGATGACTACCGTGTCACACTCGTGGTGAAAGACAAAGAACTCGCTAAGAAAGGTCTGGAGCGCGTAAAGCACACCATGATCATAAAGGCCGATCCAAGCAAAGTCGATCGACTCATGGAAGAGGGTCTGGATAAGATGGATGCCTTCGTAGCCCTTACAGAGAATAGCGAGACCAATATCATCACATGTCTCTATGCTGATCAGATCAGCGATATCAAGACCATCGCTCAGGTAGACAACATCATCTACACGCGGATCTCGCAGAATATAGGTATAGACACGATCATCAATAAGAAGCTCATTGCAGCCAATAACGTATTTCGCCATGTGCGCAAAGGACAGGTGGAAGCGATAGGCAGCCTACATGGTGTAGAAGCGGAGATGATCGAGTTTGTAGTGCATAAGCGCAATCGCCTGCTCAAGCATCCACTGCGTGATCTACATATCCCAGCAGGCGCCGTAATCGCAGGTATCATCCGCGGCGAAGAGAGCTTCATCCCCAAGGGTGATTTCCGTCTAGCATACGAGGACCGAGTTATCGTATTCACCCGTCCTAGCTGCATTACCAAAGTCGAAGAAATCTTCAAGTAGTGATCAGGCCAGGACCAGTGAGTAATGTC
>JAHDBH010000108.1 GCA_020630495.1 Saprospiraceae bacterium | reverse complement strand
AACACCTCAGCATACCAACATATACTCGACTTCCGTTCTGAGAATGGTGGTGAGAATGTAGTAGAGTACAGGGTTTTTGTGAGTCATGTAGATAATGACGATAGCAATGGTGATCAATCTGTAGACGAGCAATTATATCGTACTTATACTACTTCTGACTTCACCGTAAACCCAGAAACGGGTAATCTAGGCATGACCATCAATTTCCCCTTTGCTGGAATCAGCGATGATTTGGGAATCGATATAAACGCTATATCACCTGGTGATTTCTTTCAATTCCGATCTGAACTGATTCTTGATGATGACAGAGTCTTCTCTCAGAGTAACACAAATGCGACAATTAACGGGCCTGCATTTGGAGCTCTATTCAACTGGAGAGTTAACGCTACATGTCCTCTCCCAGATGATTTGTTTGTAGGAGATTACACCTTGTCGTATGACCTTCTCGATGGCAACGGTTTTGGTGAGTCGCTCGTACCAGGTACAGTGACTTTAAGGACTGTAAATGGATCTACGACGCTACGTGAGTTTGATGCAGTCATATTGGATGTCTTCGGTGGCTTTGCAGTGACTCCAAGAATGGATTTTATCTGTGAGATTGTTGCGATGCAAACTGTTAATTGTAATGTTGGATGTGGGTCGCCAAATATATTCATTAGACCTGCGGACGATGCGCCCCAGGACATTACAGATGATAGTGTCATTGTGGTAAACTATACAGAAGATGGTGGAGCATGCGGCTATAGCGCGCTTCGCACAATGCGTCTAGTGAAGAATAATTGATTCAAAGGCGTTTGTGTATAAGTAAGAGTAAATCCCTAGCGCTCGGAGAGCGTTGGGGATTTTTTCATGCTATGAGATATCTTCTATTATTTTTGATTTCGTTCATCACGACCGTGGCATCTGCGCAGATGCGAGATGCGTCTATTGAGTATGGTATTGTATTCAGAGCACAGAGCTCTGGCCTCTCTGGCGGTGGCGCTTGCTTTTTCGACTATAACAATGATGGCTGGCAGGATATTTTTATCTGTGGTGGTGAGCTTGAGGATCGCCTGTATACCAGTACGGCAGGCCAGGACTATAGGGATGATTCCCACCTTGTAAATCGTGGGACTCTTATAAGAAATACAGCGGCTGTTACATCGGCAGATCTTGATGGCGATGGATGTGAAGATCTTATAGTGGGAACCTTTAAAAATTCTCAAGCTAGCTACATTCTTGCCGGTGATTGTGAAGGTGGTTTTAGGCAAATCACCCTTCCTCCAGGAATTGATGGCTTTGGCGAGACCAGTGGTATCATAATTACAGATTTGAATGAAGATCAACTTCTTGACATCCTCTTGCTAAACTATATTTTATTTCCAGATTTTGTGAGAGATGCAACAGGCGACATTATCGGGTATGCTCATGAGTGTCAGCAGAATATAGCTTATTTGAATCTTGGTAATTTTCGATTTATCGAGTCTACTAGATCGCTGAGTCTTGGAGGTGTGGGATGTACCTATGCGGGTATGGAGCTCGTGACTGATGACGGATCGTCAAGTATATATTCTGTCAATGATTTTGGAGAGTGGGTGTGGCCCAATGAGTATTTCACTAAGGACGATTCAGGTCAATTCTTAGAGCAGGCTGCTATGGTGGGCTTGGATCTAGAGCTATACGGTATGGGTGTGGCTGCCGCAGATGTGGATGGCGATCTGGATATAGATCTCTACGTCACCAATATTGGAAGTAATCAACTTTTGTTGCTGGACGATTCAACCTATCAAGATCGTGCACATCACTTCGATGTTTTGAGCGATACCACCCCTCGTGGCTGGAATAGTACTTCATGGGGTGCTGTGTTCATTGATATTGATAATGACTCTGACCAGGATCTATTCGTCGCCAATGGATTTATTAATGTGCCTAATTTCTTACGAAATGATATATTAGATCCAGATAAGCTCTATAGGAATGATGGTGGTGCATTTACTGATATCAGCGTATCATATGGTATGGCGGACCCTGGTATTCATCGCGCGGCTATCAAGGCAGACGTTAATCATGATGGTAAAGAGGATCTATTTGTCACTCAAATAGATGGCTTCGTCGACGCTCAATCTCCTGAGCGTAATGCGAATCTATGGATCAATGAAGAGTTGACTGGGAATTATGTCAAGTTACATCTGGGAGATTCTCCATTCACTCGACCGAAATCTGCAGTATTGATAGATATACATATAGATGATAACCACACTCGCCACATTCATTATGCAGGAGGATCACATGCTTCAAGTTCTTCTCCTGTTGCTCATATAGGTTTAGGCGATGCTTCCAAGGTAGATAGCATTGTCGTCAGATATAGCACAGGACAGATCCGACGGGCCTGGAATGTAGCTGCCGATGTTACCTTGTGGCTGGCACCTGATAGATCGGTACATGTGGTAGGCTGTACAGATAGTAAAGATCCAGCATACGTTTCACAGGCTACTATACATGGATATTGCCTCAGTGAACTCAGTACATCAAATCATGACGTCTCTCTGCCTCAAGCTTGCAATGATTTCATTTCTCTCAGCGAGTTGAAACTGCTCAGGTCTCTTGCACCCAGATCAGTCAGTTCAATCCATGACATCCTTGGACGAAGACTGTCGTCTATAGACTTAGAGTCACTAGTACCAGGACACTATTACGTGCATGTACGTGAGGGTCATCGGACCTGTCTGAAGAGCCTAGTCATTTCTCGTCAATGACCAAAGACTACGTTTTTGCAACAAGCTACCCGCGCTTTTTCATTTTTCTCTTTCCTGCCTTCTTACCCTTACTCTTCTTCTTACTAGATGCTCTACGTTCTTCTTTGGGATCTGGCTCATCCTCTACAGGTACTGTAAATGTCATATCACGCGCTCTACCAAACTTGAAGACCATTCCTCCCTCAAAGAGCCTATTTCTGATCGGCAGCCCCTCTGGATCAGCTGCTACTCGAGAGATGCCGTATTGCAACCTGCCATAGAGTGTGATCTGACCATAGTCTACAGCAAAGTTTGCCTCAGCGCCTAGGATCATTCCAAAGTCTATAGGATTTACACCCGTAGATTTGTCAAGAGGAAGCTCTTCTATGGTAGGCCTCGCGATTCTGAAGAATCGATTTTCTGCCTTTAAGGCAACGCCCACACTAGGACCAGCTACTAGGGCCCAGTCAAATTGATTAGAGTACACATACTTGTACTTAAGCAGTATGGGAGCCTCCATGTACTGGATCTTGCGCTTGTACTGCGTAGTATTACCCACTACACCTAGCGTGACACCTTTGCTTATGTAATTGATTTCTGGCTGTATCCAGAGATTACCTAGGCTAGTCTGCCACTCATAGCTCAAGCCAAAGGTGACATCAAATCTCAGACTTCCGTCTACGATAGTATTCGTCTGATCGCTAAGAGTAATTCCTGACTTCAGCCCAAATAAATTCTGAGCCGAGACTGTGGCAGATAGGCAGCAAATTGCCATAGCCAAGACGAGTGTACTTATGTGTTTCATCAATTGGGTATTTTATAAAGTGTGAGAAGCTCATCATTGCTGCCCACTACGAGTATGTTTTCTGAGCCTACCTCTAGCTGAGCGATTGATTTCACGTCTCCCTTGGTAAAGTAAGGGAGTTCCTCGGTGACCAAGCCATCAGGACTATGCAGTAGTACGTATTGACTACTGGCATCTAGTCTTGGTGTCTCGGGTTCTGTCTCATAGATGTTTCCTACAGGTAAGCAATCCATGAGACCGTCACCATCTATATCTGCAAAGCTCATGTCTAATATAGGACGCTGCTGGAGCTCGATCGGTAAGGCTTCTAGCCTATATTCTTCACTATCGCTTCCCCACAGGATCACCGACTTGAAGTAGACGACCTCGCTGACATAGGCACTGTCCAGGGCACTACCGTAGATGTCGCTCAAGCTCGCGTCAGCAAATCCAGCGTAACTAGGAAATTTATCATCGATAAATGGCATCTGATCTGAGCTACACTCTTTTCCCCGAAAGGGGACAAATTCACCCTCGTATTTCTGACTCAGCACCACATCGTAGCTACCGCTTTGGTCCATATCCGCCCCATAGACCCTAAGTGGCTTTTCTGGACTAGCTTGATACTTGCTATTGAGGCCGAGATTGCCCAAGACCAGATCCTGATAGCCATCTCCATTGAGATCAGATTGCCCTACTGAGAACCACCATCCAGACTTATCATCTGTAGGTAGACTCAGCCGAGTCAGATGATCGCCATCTACACGCAGCCTGAGAGGTGCCATCCATTCTCCCACTATGATCAAGTCACCTCTCTCAGTAATCAGTGCATCATTGGGCATTCCTGAGATTTGTATGCCATCTAGCCAACTTCGGGATTGATCTCTGAGCTTGCCTTCATCATTGATCAGGATGCGTACAGCGCCACCCTGGGGATACGACTGTGGCAGTATACGATCTAGCACGATCAAGTCCATGTCGCCGTCTGCTTCTAGGTCATGCTTGAGTACTCGTGATGACGATTTATTACTCAGGTCGATCACGGATGTATCAAGACGGTAGTTTCCAGAGTCATTGATATAGAGACGATCTGCATAGCTCTCATGCCCCGCAGGATATTCATTGCCACCATGTACTACATAGGCATCCAGATCACCATCTCCGTCGATGTCAAAGAAGGCAGCATCAGCCTCTTCTACATCGCTTGATGACCATAGACTAAGTTTCTCATAGGTGCCATCACTCTGCTGCACAAATCCCACTGAGCCAGACCGCCGCGTGGCTCCACACCACAGATCATGGAGCCCATCATCGTTGATATCTACTCGAGAGATGCTCGGCCCCAACTTACTCTGGCGATAAGGTAGCAAGATTTCAAGCTGCAGATCGTCATAGTCGTCCTCCTGATGCTTATAGTACAGACCGTGATTACCTAGCGAGACCTGCTCCAGGGTCAAGGACGCCGCAGTAGACTTATCTGCCCGAGCTTCTTTACTATCGGCATATTGCACTGTCATGTGCTGATCAGCCTTAACGTTCTCTATGGTGTAGATGCGCCCATCGGGCCATCGCACCTCGATCTTATCAGCTACTTGATGATCGGCAAGTCCAAAGATTAATCGTGTAGAGACAGAAGATCTATATCCTCTCACTCTTCGCACTACTTGAGATTGAAACCTGCCGTCAACCCATACCGTCACTCTAGCAAAGCTCTCACTTGTCGGTCCATCCACACTCACTGACAGATAGTGCTTTTCATCGCCGCTATAGCTGAGATTTTCGTAAATACTCGCAGTGGCGTCTATATGATGTACGACCATGTCCAGATCGCCATCTAGATCTAGATCAGCGTAGCTAGCACCGTTGCTATAGGTCGCTTGATTCATTCCTTCTTCGGAGCCGCGCTCTTCAAATTGGAGTGGGCCTACCTGGCGATACAGCAGATTGCGAAGTGGCTCCTCGGGTATAGATTCATAGAGGTCTTGCTTGATGGCTAGTGGTACTTTTCCTTGGTACTCTTGTTGCGTCTCCACCACCTTTTGACGAAAGTCATTATCGAGAGCATATTTGCGATAACCGTTGGTGATGAAGAAATCTTGATATCCATCTAGATCATAATCGAGCATGAGGGGCGCCCAGCTCCAGTCCGTCTTTGCCAAGCCAGTGAGCTGAGCGATATCATCATAGCTGCCGTCTGAGTTGCGGAGTTGTACCGTATTATACATATACTGATAGGGCAGCTCCATATCATCCACCATCATGTCAAATGTCTGCACGTCCATAGATGCCATGAGGGTCTTGGCGCGCTTGTGATCTGCACTCGCCATATCGAGTACTACCAGATCCTCATGCCCATCAGCATCGATATCGCCAGCATCCACGCCCATACCGTAGAAAGATATATGCCCAGTCCGTGCCTTGAGTTCATCACTGAAAGTGCCATCTCCCTGGTTGATCCACATGCGATCTGGGACATAGTAATCATTGGCTTGATAGATGTCCACAAATCCATCTTCATTGACGTCTAGCACGCAGAGGCCAAGACCAAAAGACGGTTGCAGGATACCGCTCTCAGCAGATACATCGGTGAAAACGCCCTCATCATTTCTGTACAGATGACTACTGTTGTCATACAGTACCTTGTCATCCAAGAGCATCTGACGGTAATATGGGATGATATCATATCCGTAGAGTTCACTTTCATTCATCACATAGCAGTCGAGATCACCATCGCGGTCGTAATCGAGAAACACACTTTGGGTGGAGATGCCCTGGTCTGCTAGGCCCATGGCTACAGCACTTTCTTCAAATCGCATATTCCCGCGATTGATATACAGCAGATTAGCACGTCCATCTGCATGGCCAGGTCCTCCTTGAGAGATATACACGTCTAGAAGGCCGTCCGCATTGACATCCGCTATGGCAACACCATTAGACCAGTGGCTGCTTATATCCAGTCCTGAACCCTCCGTGACATTTTCGAATCGCAAATTTCCGAGGTTACGATAGAGCTCATTCTGCCCTTCATTGGCCGCAAACACCAGGTCCTCCAGGCCATCACCGTCTAGATCAGCTATTCCCACGCCCGCACCATTGTAGTAGTAGTCGTAGTCCAGCAGATTGTGCCGAGTAGAGACGTCTGGCTTGAGAGCATTGGTAAATGTGACGCCAGTCTCAGAGGAGGATAGTAATCTGAAGCCAGAGTGTGACGACACTTCCTCCTTGCAGCCATATAGCAAGACAATAAGTGGTAGTATATACGCGTACCTCATTAGCACTCCTAAAGGTAAACAAGCCATGTGCTCAGTCATCAACTTTACACGCTCTGGATTATGATACTATGCTGTCACGGCCATCTGGGCTATGGCTCGCCAAGCGGTGGTAAGGACTATTGGTCTGATCATCGCGGCTCCATCGTATCTTGGCTCTGTGAGCAACTCCAGGATGAGCAGGTAGCTTATACGGACATGCTATTGCCAGGATGGTGGAGTAGGGGCCTTTCGGCCAAATGCCAAGAGCTGACCCGCCGCTATATACCAGAGATTCCCAAGATCGCGGAGGCTCCATCGGTCCATATCATCACGCATAGCCTAGGCGTACATGTGGGTGAAGCCCTAGCGTGTAGACTCGCGCAAGTCGGTGAGGCTCGCCGAGCCAATATACTGCAAGAGCAAGAGCCTAATCCAGCGCTGGGTCATGTCATACATATCAATCCCTGGAGGTGGCGCAGACCCAAGGCCAGTCGATCCTATGTATTGTACACGAGCAATGACATCCTCAGCGGTAAGTGGTATCATGGTCAAGACAGCTCACGAGACTTCAGCTACAGCAGTGACCTTCCTTGGTGGAAGCGACACAAAGAACCCGTGCACTCCCACGCGCCATGGAAGAACTTGGCGGCATATTTGCGGTAGACAAGATGATGAAAGA